>CAVGLH010000001.1:0-66429 GCA_963630065.1 Bacteroides fragilis
TTCCTTCATCTGTTCATCAGACAAAACGGGAGTCAAAATGAAAACGGTTTCGTATTGATTCATACTACTTGTAAATGATTAATTATTATTACTAAAATTCTCTTGCCTTCTGGAGAAAATGGTGCAAGAATACACCCTTTTCACGAAATGCGGTGCAAAATTACTCATTTTCTTTGAAACTACCAAATATTTTTCGTACTTTTGCACAAAATTATGTATTAATTAAGAAATCATATGGTAAAAATGAACAAAAAACTCTCCCATTCGCTCCGCGCGCTCCCCTCTATGGGGCTGGCGTTCGTCGTATTGGGCGTATTGCTTCTGGCCGCGACTTTCGCGCTTGGCGTCAAGGGAAACCAAGTGCTCTTCGCCGGACTGTTTCTCATCCTGGCAGGCACGACCGGGTTTATCTACTCACTCAAAAAGGGGCGCGAATCCAACTAGTGATTCACGCCCCTATCCCTTAATACCTTAGTAAAAACCCTACTCCTCGCCAGGCACGATAAGCTTGTAACCTTTGCCGTGGATGTTGATGATCTCAATCTGCGGATCGTCCTTCAAGTGCTTGCGCAGCTTGGTGATGTAAACGTCCATTGAGCGGGCGTTAAAATAGTTGTCGTCTATCCAAATGGTCTTGAGGGCGTAGTCACGCTGCAAGATTTCGTTGGCATGGGCGCAGAGCAAGCCGAGAAGCTCGTTCTCCTTGGTGGTGAGCTTGGTCTGCTGGTCGCCGATGGAAAGCAGCTGCTTCTGGGTGTCGAAGGTGAACTGGCCGATGTGGTACATGGTAGACTCCTTGGTCTTCTTGCCACGCACACGACGAAGGATGGCCTCTACGCGGAACACGAGCTCCTCCATGGAGAAGGGCTTGGTAATGTAGTCGTCGGCGCCAATCTTGAATCCCTCCAGGATATCTTCCTTCAGCGTCTTGGCCGTCAGAAAGATGATTGGCATTTCAGCATTCGACTGGCGGATTTCCTGTGCCAGGGTGAAACCGTCCTTCTTGGGCATCATCACGTCGAGCACGGCAATGTCAAACTTAGCCTTGCTGAACTCCCTATAGCCTATCTCGCCGTCGGGGCACAAGATGGTGGCGTAACCCTTTGCCTGCAAATACTCGCGAAGCAACATACCCAGGTTCTCATCGTCCTCACAAAGCAGAATCTTAACTTTTTCTTCCATATTCCTTATTTTTTAATGTTTATTTTTTAATGTTTAATGTTTAATTTGAGTGTTGGATTCTTCACTCTTCACTTAATCGTGAATCACGGGCAGCTTGATGGTGAAGGTGGTTCCCTTGCCCAGCTCGCTCTCCACCTTGATTTCTCCATCGTGCAGGTCTACCACTTTCTTGACGTAGGCCAGGCCCAGGCCAAACCCTTTCACATCGTGCACGTTGCCCGTATGCACCCGGTAGAACTTGTCGAAAATCTTCTTCAGGTTCTCCCGCTTCATGCCCAGCCCCGTGTCGGTGATGGAGAGATAGAGGTGCAGCTCGTCGTTCCAGGTCTTCATGGTCACGTTGAGCGGCTGGTCGGGTTTGCGGTATTTCACTGCGTTGTCCATGAGGTTGAAGATGACGTTCTGGAAATGCACCTCGTCCACATAGATGCTCGAATCCACCGCCTCGATGTCGGTGTAGACCTTTCCGCCGGTATGCTCCACTCGCAGGGCGAAAGAATGAGCGATGTTCTCCACCATTTCGTTGAGGTCGAGCTGTTTTTTCTTGAACACGGCCTTCTTCTTGTCAAACATGCTCATCTGCAACACCTTCTCCACAAGGAACCTCAGGCGCTTCGACTCGTCGTTGATCACGCCGCCCAAGTGCTTCATCATCTGCTCGCTCTTGCTCACCGACGGGTCGCCCAACATCTGGGCGGCCAGACTGATGCTGGCGATAGGCGTCTTGAGCTCGTGGGTCATATTGTTGATGAAGTCGTTCTTGATCTCCGTATATCTCTTCTGGCGGAAAATGACCACGATGGTGAAGATGAAGGTGACCAGCAATACAAGTGTGAAAATGATGCTGGGAATCATGAAGCGCACGCTGGAGAAGATGTAGCTGTTCATGTCGGGGAAGTGAACCTTCACCACGCCCATCTTCGACTGTGGGTCGTTGCGGAAGAGCACTTGCGAATAGCAGTATTCCTCGCCCTCGTCGCTGTAGTCGGGGCAGCGGTACACCTCGCGTCCGTCCTGTGTAGTCACCGTGAAATGATAGGGAATGTTCACACCGTTGTTCATCATCTCGGCCTTGAGGTCCTGGTCGAGCTGCTTGAAGTTGATGCGCTCTTTCAGGGGCTTGTCGGATGCTGAATAAAGGATGCTGTAAACCACCTCGTCGAGCAAGGCCTTTTGGTAGACATACCGGTTTTTGACTATCTCCTGGAGCGACTTCTGCGTCTCGCTGAGGGAGTTTCTGTCACTGCGGAGTATCATCGCCTTGGGCGTGTTGCCGGGGTTGGTGGCGATGGTCTTTAGCTCGAACGAAGAATACATCGTGCCGTCCTTGCCCTGCACGGAGTACTGATGGCTGTGCTGCAAGGTGCCGTCGGGCTGTCCACTCCGAGTGCCCACCGAGTCTTTGCGCTGGGCGTGGCGCTCGGTCTCGTTGACATCCTTTTCAAGATATCGCAACGTCTCATTCAGCTCCAAGTTTCTTGAAGCCTGGTATAGGGCTCTGTTGACCGACTCGTCAAACTGTTCCTTTTTCATCTCCACCATTTCCTGGATGTAACCCACCTGCAGGAAGAGCAGCGCAAGGAACGAAAAGCCCATGATAATCGCTATGATCCAAATCGTTTTCTTTTTCATGGGGGCAAAGATATGAATTTTCTTAATCAGTTAACACAAAATCGTTAATTATTTACGCCACATTTGCGAATATTAACCGTTACAAAACATTTTACTTCCGTATATGCAACTATACGCCACCTCGAAAACAAAAAAGGGAAGTATGCATTCACATGCACGCTCCCCTGGAAACTAATCAACATAAAATTTATATTCTAAAGAGAGATGTCTTTTTATAAAAGGGGAAGTCCCCTTGCCTCCCTAATCCGCATCCTTGGCCAGTTCGGCCTCGTGCTCGGCTATCAACTTGCCTTGGATATCAGACGGTACAAGCTCGTAGCTGGCAAACTTGGTGGTGAACGAAGCCCGGCCTCCCGTCAAAGAGCTGAGGGAGATGGAGTAGTTGGAGAGTTCCTTCAGAGGAATCTTGGCACTCAACTTCTGATAGCCAGCTTCTGCGTCCATGCCCATGATGAGGGCGCGGCGACCCTGAAGGTCGCTCATCACGTCGCCCATATAGTCGGCGGGCACATAAACCTCCAGGTCATAGATAGGCTCCAGAATCTTAGGGCCGGCCAGCTTGAACGCATCGCTGAAGGCATGGCGGGCGGCGAGCATGAAAGAAAGCTCGTTGCTGTCCACCGGATGCATCTTGCCATCATACACGATGACACGAACGTCGCGGGCATAACTGCCCGTCAAGGGGCCGTGCTCCATACAATCCATCACACCCTTCAGGATGGCGGGCATGAAGCGTGCGTCGATAGCACCACCCACCACGGAATTGAGGAACACCAGCTTTCCACCCCATTCCAAGTCTACCTCCTCGCGGCTCTTGATGTTCATCTTGAACTCCTGGCCGTTGAATGTAAACGACGTCGGGTCGGGCATTCCCTCGGCGTATGGTTCCACAATGAGGTGCACCTCGCCAAACTGTCCGGCGCCACCGCTCTGCTTCTTGTGGCGGTAGTCGGCGCGTGCCTTCTTGGTGATAGTCTCGCGATAAGGGATGCGAGGCTCCTCAAAGGAAACGTTGAGCTTCTCGTTGTTCTCCAGTCTCCACTTCAAGGTACGCAAGTGGAACTCTCCCTGGCCTCTCACGATGACCTGGCGCAGCTCCTTGCTCTGCTCCACCACCCATGTAGGGTCTTCCTGGCGCATCTTGAGGAGGGCCGCCATCAGCTTCTCGGTGTCCTGTGCATTGGCGGCCTTGATGGCACGGGAATATTTCGGGTTAGGATACTTGATGAAGTCGAAGCGCCACTCGGCTCCCTTGCCGTTGAGCGTGTTGCCCGTCTTCACATCTTTCAGTTTCACGGTACATCCGATGTCGCCGGCGTTCAGTTGGTCCACAGCCACGCGGTTGGCTCCTGCGCAAGCATAAATCTGTCCGATGCGCTCCTTCGAGCCACGGTCGGCATTGGTGAGGTCGTCGCCGCTCTTCACCGATCCGCTCATCACCTTGAAGTAGCTCACCTCTCCGATGTGCGGTTCCACACCCGTCTTGAAGAAGTAGAGACTCTCCGGGCCGTTGGCATCAGGATTGATTTCCTCGCCACGGGTATTGTGGAGTTTGGGCATCTCGCTCACGAAAGGCACCACGTTGCCAAGAAACTCCATCAGTCGGTGCACGCCCATCGACTTGCCGGCGCATACACAGAACACGGGGAAGATACTGCGGGTAACCAGTCCCTTACGGATTCCCTCGCGCATCTCGTCCTCTGTCAAGCTCTCGCTCTCGAAGAATTTCTCCATGAGTCCCTCGTCGTTCTCGGCGGCAGCCTCCACAAGAGCCTTGTGCAGCTCCATGGCCTTGTCCATCTCCTCCTCGGGAATGTCCTCGATGATAGGAGCCCCCCCTTCTGGCTTCCAGGAATATTTTTTCATCAATAATACGTCTATGAGAGCATTGAAGCCAGAACCTGTCTCTATGGGGTATTGTATCTGGACGCACTTGGGGCCATAGATGTCCTTCATCGTAGCCACGATGTTGTCGAAGTCGCACTTGTCGGAGTCGAGCTGGTTGATGAGGAAAATAACGGGCTTGCCCAACTTCTCGGTGTAGCGGAAGTTGTTCTGCGTGCCCACCTCCGGGCCATACTGTCCGTTGATGAGAATCACTGCCTGGTCGGTGACGTTGAGCGAAGTGATGGCTCCACCCACGAAGTCGTCGCTGCCGGGGCAGTCGATGATGTTAAGCTTCTTGTTGTTCCACTCCACATGGAAGACGGTGGGGAACACCGAGTAGCCATATTCCAATTCCACTGGGAAGTAGTCGCTCACCGTATTTTTCGCTTCTACAGAGCCTCTACGCTTGATAACGCCTGCTTCGAACAACATACTTTCGGCAAGTGTAGTCTTGCCGCTACCCGCACTGCCCATCAAGGCAATGTTTTTGATTTCATTTGTCTGATATACTCTCATGACGCTCATAGATTTTAAAAGGTTCTACATAAATTGTCAGTTGTTTGTCTACAGCCCAACCGTCAGGTTTGCTGTTTCGACCTTAAAATTACGCATTTTTCTGCACATATCCAAACATTTTCCCAAAAAACTTGCTTTAAATTAAAGGATATTAATACTTTTACACCCCACCAAGTCCTTTTTTCCGCCATACACCTTATTATATATATAAAAGATATTTCGCCTTTCAAGATGTAATTAGCCACTTTTTTATTACCTTTGCAAAAAAATATTGAACCATGGCAGGACTTTACATACATATCCCCTTTTGCGAGAGCCGCTGCATCTACTGCGGATTCTACAGCACCACATCCCTCAAACTGAGGGACGCTTACATCGACTCACTCTGCAAAGAGATGACGATGCGCCCCATCACCAGCGAAATAGAGACCATCTATCTCGGAGGAGGAACGCCCAGCCAACTTACAGACGCCCAACTCATCCGACTGTTCGGCCACATCAAGGAATACTTATCAAATGAAAAACGAAGATGGAAGAGTGAAGAATCCAATAGCATCTTCGACGGAATGGAGATTACAATGGAATGCAACCCCGACGATGTGACGGAAAGTTTCTGTAAAACACTGGGGCGGCTGCCCGTCAACCGCATCAGCATGGGCGTACAGACCTTCAGCGACGCCCGCCTTCGCTTCCTCCACCGCCGCCACAACGCCAAGCAAGCATGGAAAGCTGTAGACCAGCTGAGGGCGGCAGGAATCCGAAACATCAGCATCGACCTTATGTTTGGTTTCCCAGGAGAAAGCCTTTCCGATTGGCAGGACGACCTTCGGAAAGCCACCGAAATGGGCGTGGAACATATATCGGCCTACAGCCTGATGTATGAGGAAGGCACCCCGCTCTTCCGACTCCTTGAACAAGGAAAGGTAAAGGAAACCGACGAGGAAACCAGCCGCAAAATGTACGAGATGCTGACGGCCACACTGACCAAGGCCGGCTACGAACACTACGAGATAAGCAACTTCGCACGCCCCGGCCGCAGGTCGAGCCACAACAGCAGCTACTGGCACGAGGTGCCCTACATCGGCATCGGCGCGGCAGCCCACTCCTACGACCTCGCAACGCGCAGCTGGAACACAGCCAACATCAACGAATACATCGAGACCATCAGTCAGGGCAAGCGCCCCATGGAGCAGGAAACTCTCTCCCCCACCACCCGCTACAACGACCTCATCACCACCGCCCTGCGCACCAGCGATGGTATCGAGATAGACCACGTGGCAAGGGAGCTGGGCGAGGATTTCGCACGAAGGCTGACCGCCGAGGCGCAGCCGCATATTGCCCGCGGACTGATGAAGATAAAAGACGGCCGCCTGTCGCTCACCCACGAGGGGCTCTTCATCTCCGACGCCGTGATGAGCGACTTCATGATTGTATGAAAACAACAAAGCCTTGGGATTAATCCCAAGGCTCCATTCCATCCAGACCCTTCTCCAGGAATCTGTCATGGTAATACTTTTTGATTTGCAGCAAAATCTGCGTCGTCGACTTCCTGTGCTGCAAAACTGGTTTTACCATCTGCAACAATACAAAGACCAACACTACAACAAAAACGCTTATTCCCCAGGAGAGAATTTCACTCCTCAGTTTCAAGAAAGACTGCATCAGGATTCCCAAAGCCACCGGAACCACAAAACATACCCAGTCGAGCGGACTGTCGAGCCTAGTAGATTCCATGTACTCTTCACGAAGTTTTCTCGGAGCTTTCAAGATCAAACGCTTTTGATGCTTTTTCCAATACTCTTCAAATTCTTTTTCCATTCAATCTAAATTTATAACAAAACTACATCTATCTTTTACTTGATTATATTTCTTCATTGTGGTATTCACGCAAATATTTCGGCACTCTGCATCTTTTTTATAAAAAATCACCGCAAAGGTACAACGAAACTTTCACATTGCCAAATTTACCCCCCCCATAAATATAACTTTTAACATAATTAAGTACACAAATAAAATGAGAATTATTTTGCAGTTTTGGCTATTTAGTGTAACTTTGCACCCCGAAAAGGACATTTCCGAACAAAAATGGAAATGGAAGAAACAAACAGTCATCAATCGATGACGAATGGACACAAAAATAGCAACAATAGACACAAAAAAGACAATAACAGAAAAAATGCAGAATCAGTTTTCTCGTACCCAGCTCTTGATGGGCAAGCCCGCCATCAACACTTTGATGGGAAGTCGCGTGGCCGTGTTTGGTGTAGGCGGCGTGGGCGGTTATGTAGTAGAAGCCCTGGTGCGCAGCGGACTCGGCGAGATAGACCTCATCGACGACGACCGCGTGTGCCTCACCAACGTGAACCGCCAAGTGATAGCCACCCTCAGCTCCGTGGGCAAGCACAAGGTGGACGTTTGCGAGGAGCGCATCCGCGACATCAACCGCCGCTGCATCGTACACAAATACCAGATGTTCTATCTGCCCGAGTTTGCCGACGCCATCGACATCTCCAAATTCGACTATGTGGTTGACTGCATCGACACGGTGAAGGCGAAACTCGACCTCATCAAGCGTTGCCACGACCTGAAGGTGCCTATCATCTCCTGTATGGGAGCCGCCAACAAAATGGATCCAACGGCCTTCAAGGTGGTGGACATCAACAAGACCCAGATGGACCCTCTGGCCAAAGTGGTTCGCAAGAAACTGCGCAAGATGGGCATCAGAAAGCTAAAGGTGGTATACAGCGAAGAGGAACCGCTGCGCCCCATCGACGATCCGGACATCAGCTGCCGCTTCCACTGCATCTGCCCCAACAAGGATATGCGCAAGTGCACCGACCGCCGCGACATCCCTGCCAGCAACGCCTTCGTGCCAGCCGCCGCCGGACTGATTTGCGGCGGAGAAGTAATCAAAGACCTCATCCGCATCGCCGGCACATGGCGACTCACCCCAGAGATGATTGCCGAGAATCCCGAGGCAAAGGCTGCCGCAGAAAAAGCCGCAGAGAAAGCAGCCGCCCACCAGGAGAAATACAAGGCCATCGCCCTAGCCAAGAAAAACGGAACCTGGGAGGACGACACCGTACGGATGAAACTTCCTGAGGGATTTTAGATTAAAAAGATAAAGCCAAAATCCGCCAGAGATGAACATCAGTCTATCATCGTTGCATACGGTTTCAAGCGGAGAAACAGGGAGTTTCTCCGCTTGAAACTCCTGGTATCTCCCGATGCACTGTTCTGTGCGTCGGCATGCGTTGCGAGATACCTCACGTTCCATTCCTCAATACATCAAATGCGAGACCCTGTGATGATGGATAAAAGCAGAATTCTAATCAAAAATTGCAAAAAAAGGTGACAGATAGGGCAAAAAGGTGACAGATAGGTGGCAGATAATGTTCACTATTCTTCATCTGCCACCTATTTAACATATTGAAAATAAGCATATTACGCCCTAATTGGTGACAGATGGCAGATTTTTCAAGAAAAAACTCTCCTACGCATAACACTCTTCAACCATTTACCTTTCCACTTTGCACCGGTGACCATTGGTTCAAGGCGTGCTGGATAACACCCTAGCAGAAAGGGCAAAAGAATAATTCCCCTATATGTAAGGATTCTTTTGCCCCTTCAGGGTGTAATAATTATCGCTCGTCTATCGGCATATAATCCAGCTCGCCGAGGATGTTCTTGTAGGCCGGACGGATGATGCGGCGGCCTTCGAAGTTGAGCTCCTCGATGCGGTGGGCTGTCCAGCCCACGATGCGGGCCATGGCGAAAATCGGGGTGTAGATCTCCTGCGGCAAACCTATCATCTCGTAGATGAAACCGCTGTAGAAGTCGAGGTTGGCACAGGCCGGCTTGCTGCCGCCACGGTGTTCCATCAGCATCTTGATGCCCTCCTGCTCTATCAGCTTCAGGAATTCGTACTCCTCTTCCCTACCCTTTTCCTTGGCCAGTTCGCCGGCCAACTTCTTCAGCTCCACGGCTCGCGGGTCGCTCAGGGTGTAGACAGCATGACCGATGCCGTAGATGAGCCCCGTCTTGTCGTAGGCCTCCTTGTTGAGCATGCGCTTCAGATAGACATCCAGCTCGTTGACGTTTTTCCAATCCTGTATGGCCTCCTTCAAGTGGTGGAACATGTTGATTACCTTGATGTTGGCACCGCCGTGCAACGGACCCTTCAGGCTGCCGATGCCTGCGGCGATGGAACTGTAGGTGTCGGTGCGCGACGACGAGGTGACGCGCACGGTGAAGGTGGAGTTGTTACCGCCGCCATGCTCTGCCTGGATGATGAGCAGCAGGTCGAGCATGCGGGCATCCAGCTCGGAATAGTTTTCGTGCTTCATCATATAGAGGAAGTTTTCGGCGATTCCGAGGTTCTCGCGCGGATGGCGAATATGGAGGCTCCTGCCCTGCACGGAGTGGCGGTAGATGTTGTACGCATAGGCGATGATGGTGGGAAACTTGGCTATCAGCTCGATGCCCTGGCGCATCAGGTTGTCGCGGCTGATGTCGTCGGGGTTGGGGTCGAAGGTGTACATCTCCAGCACGCAGCGGGCCAGGATGTTCATGATGTTGGAGCCTTCCAGCTCGATGATGTGCGTGATGGTGCGGTGGTCGAGCGGCATGTTGTCTACGAGCAGCTCGCGGAAGGCCTGCAGCTCTTCCTTGTCGGGCAACTGGCCGGAAAGCAGCAGGAATGCCACCTCCTCGAATCCGAATCGCTTCTCCTTGAGGAGCGGCGACACGAGGTCGTCGAGCTCGTAGCCGCGGTAGTAGAGCTTGCCGTCGGTCGGGGTCAGCTTGCCGTCGGCATCGCGCTTGTAGCCCACTACGTTACCTATGTTGGTAAGTCCGACCAGCACGCCGGAGCCATCCTCGTTGCGCAGTCCGCGCTTCACATTGAACTTCTTGAATGCCTCCTTGTCTATCTTGCATGAGTTCTTTACCTCATCGCTCAGCTTGTATATCAAATATTCCTTGTTCATTTCTTTCAATGTTAAGTGTTTAATGTTAAGTGACGATTAAAAAAAACTTGGTACAATTTGTTGATTTTTTGCAAACTCCCGCTTGCCCCGAGTGTGGTAGAGCGAGGGGGCTGTACAATTCTCGCCCCGAGTGGTACAGCGAGGGCGCTGTACCTCCTACAGTTACCCATGCTGCTGGAGGAAGGCTGTTATAGGAGGTACGGCGCCCTCGCCGTACCAAGCAAAAGGCGAAGCGCCCTCCAGGCGAAAATGCACCAACTTATTTTTTTGCCGCAAAATTCAAGGCGCTTCCTGCCTTAAACCATGCTATTTGCGTATCATTGTAGGTGTGCTCCACCTCGAAGCTGTCCTCAGAGCCGTCCTTGTGCTTCAAGGTGACGGTGAGATGGCTACCAGGGGTGAAGTCTTTCAGACCGGAGAGAGAGATGCGATCGTCTTCCTGCACCTTATTATAATCGTCCTTGTTGCAGAACGTGAGGGCGAGCATGCCCTGCTTCTTCAGATTGGTCTCGTGGATGCGGGCGAAGCTCTTGGAGAGTATCACCTTCACACCCAAGAATCGAGGCTCCATGGCCGCATGCTCGCGAGAAGAGCCCTCGCCGTAGTTGTCCTCGGCCACCACGATGCTGCTGATGCCCTTGGCCTTATAGTCTTTGGCGGCGGTGGATACCTCCACATACTCGCCCGTGAGCTGGTCTTTCACCTTGTTGCTCTCGCCGTTGAAGGCATTCACGGCACCCATCAGTAGGTTGTCGGAGATGTTCTGCAGGTGTCCGCGGAACTTCAGCCAGGGGCCGGCCATCGAGATGTGGTCGGTGGTACACTTGCCCTCGGTCTTGATGAGCAATGGCATGTCTGCGAGGTCGTTGCCGTCCCAGGGAGCGAACGGGGCCAGCTTCTGCAGGCGGTTGCTGTCGGGGGCGATAACCACCTCTACGCCAGCCAAATCCTCGCTTGGCGCGATAAATCCCTTGTCTTCTACGGCAAATCCCTTGGGCGGGAAGGTGTAGCCTGTAGGCGCATCGAGCTTCACGCTGTTGCCGTCCTTATCCAGCAAGGTGTCGGTGGCGGGGTTGAAGTCGAGGCGGCCGGCGATGGTGAGGGCTACGGTAAGCTCGGGGCTGCCGATGAAGGCGTATGTGTTGGGGTTGCCGTCGGCGCGGCGGCGGAAGTTTCTATTAAATGATGTGACGATGGCATTCTTGCGCGTGTTGTCGTCGGTGTGTCGCTTCCACTGTCCGATGCAAGGGCCGCAGGCGTTGGTCATAATCAGGGCACCTATCTTCTTGAAGTCGTCGAGGATGCCGTCGCGCTCGGCCGTGTAGCGTATCTGCTCCGAACCGGGGTTGATGATGAGCTGTCCCTTCACCTTGATACCCTTCTCGTAAGCCTGTCGGGCCACGCTGGCGGCACGGGCCAGGTCTTGGTAAGAGGAGTTGGTGCAACTGCCTACCAGTCCTACTTCTACCACCATCGGATAGTCGTTGGCAGGGCCTTTGGCCTTCATCTGCGAGATAGGCGTGGCGGCATCGGGAGTGAAGGGGCCGTTCAGGTGAGGCTCCACCTTGGAGAGGTCGATCTCCACAATCTGGTCGTAGAAGGCCGACGGATTGGCCATCACCTCGTCGTCGGCACGCAGTTCGGCAGCGTTCTGCTGGGCCAGCGAGGCTATCTCCTCGCGGCCCGTCTTGCGCAGGTATTCGCCGGCATTGCCGTCGAAGGGGAAGATGGAGCAGGTGGCTCCCAGCTCGGCACCCATATTGCAGATGGTCGCCTTACCAGTGGTAGAAATACTGTCTAGACCCACGCCGAAATATTCCAGAATGGCATTGGTACCACCTTTCACGGTAAGGCGGCCAAGAATTTCGAGTATCACGTCTTTGGGGGTAGCCCATCCGGAGAGCTTGCCCGTGAGGTGCACGCCGATAAGGCGGGGCATCTTCAGCTCCCAAGGCTGGCCTGTGAGCACGTCGACTGCATCGGCACCGCCCACGCCCACAGCTACCATGCCGAGACCTCCGGCATTGGGCGTATGCGAGTCGGTACCCACCATCATGCCGCCCGGGAAGGCATAGTTCTCAAGCACCACCTGGTGGATGATGCCGGCTCCGGGTCCCCAGAAGCCGATGTGGTATTTCTGCGAGACAGACTTCAGGAAGTCGTACACCTCCTTGTTGGTCTTGCAGGCTTCGGGCAGGTCCTGTGTGGCCCCCACGTCGGCACGAATCAGGTGATCGCAATGTACTGACGCCGGCACGGCCACCTTGTCCTTGCCTGCGTTCATGAACTGCAAGAGAGCCATCTGTGCCGTAGCATCCTGCATGGCCACGCGGTTGGGTCGGAAGTCTACATACTCCACACCTCTTTTATATGGGCGCAACTCGGCAGGATTGAAAAGATGCGCAAAGAGCACCTTCTCAGCATAAGTGAGAGGTCGTTTCACTGTGGCCTTGGCCTGTTTCACACTTTCCGAATACGAAGCATAAAAGCTTCTCAGCATTTCAATGTCCAGTATCATCTTGTTCACTAATTATATTATTTAACCATATCCCCCGCATAGGCACCTGTTTTTTAATCAATATACCTCTGCGAGTTATTTTGTTTGCAAATATACTACTTTTTCTGCAAATCGTAGCACATTCCCCAAGAAAATTATCATTTTGCCATCAAATTTCTTGATTCATGATAATTTTGCTGCATATTTATGCGATATATGAGTTGTTTACGTACACAAATGTCCTATTTCTCCCATATAGGTTAAAAAATGAAAAAAGCCACTATTTGAAGCCAACAAACATATCAATACACAAATATAGTTTTCCCTTCAAGTTTTTCGCAGAAAGCCTCGCCCAGCACGAAACCTTCCTCGTAGAGCCTCTCCAGCTTCACAGTATCCTTCTCCATGCGCCCCACTTCCAATGGGCGCTCGGGGCGGATGCAGGTTATCTTGCCCGCAGCCTCCAGGTCGTCCACAAGCTGAATCTGCTCGTTGTAAGCCCGGTGGCGGCGGCTGAGAGCCACCCTGAGACGCGGATAGTGCTTATATAAATAAGGTATGCGGCGATCCTTGCCCGTATCGCGCCATCCCTTGTTGCGAGTCAAAACCACTACATTGTGGGCAAACCCCTTGTCGAAGGCGCGTTGCACTGGGATGCTGTCCACGATGCCGCCGTCGAGCATCGGGATGCCGTCCACATTCACAATCTTGCTCACATAAGGCAGACTGCTGGAGGCACGCACCACGTCGAGGGAACGCTGGCGGTCGGCAGTCTCCGTAAGATACATAGGCAAGCCCGTGAGGCAGTTGGTGGTCACCATCTCGAAGCGGTCAGCATACTTGAAGAAAGTGTCGAAATCGAACGGCAACAGTTGGTTGGGAAACTTGTCGTACAAGAGCTCCCGGTCGAAGATGCAGCCTTGCGTCACCAGATGCCGGAGGCCGATATACTGATAGCGGGCCAGATAGTCGATGTTGGAAATACGCGCCCTGCGAGGCTGTCGGCTCATATATGACATACCATTGCAAGCGCCAGCCGACACCGCCACCACATAAGGGAAAAACACCTCGTGCTTCATGAAAGCATCGAGCACTCCGCTGGTGAACACGCCACGCATTCCGCCCCCCTCAAGCACCAATCCTGTATTCCTGTCCAATTTCATACCGTCTAAATATTCAATATTACAAATATCATTTTGCTCATATATAAAGCAAAACTCTGACACATTTCAGCCGAAAAACAGCATTTTTGTATTAATTATATATAAATTCGAGACAAAACCCCAATTTTAATTGCAAAGTTAATACATTTTTGGGAAATAATTGCTAACTTTGCAGCAAAATAAAGTAAAATTCTAAAAATATGTTTAGCAAAGAAACTTACATCAGTCGCCGCCAGGAGCTGAAGAAGCTCGTAAAGAGCGGTGTGATAATTCTTTTCGGCAACAACAACTCGCCCTGCAATTATCCCAGCAACGGATACTACCCCTTCCGCCAAGACTCATCCTTCCTCTACTATTTCGGACAGCAGAGAGACGGACTTGTGGGCGTGATAGACATAGACAACGACATCGAGACGCTCGTGGGCGATGACATCGACCTCGTAGACATCATATGGTATGGCAGCGTAGACAGCGTGCACGACCTCGCCGAACAGGTGGGCGTCGGCAACTCGGCACCTATGAAGACTCTGAAAACCATCTGCAACGATGCCATGGCCAAGAAGCGCAAGATACACTTCCTGCCCCCCTACCGCTACGACATCAAGCTGCAGGTGTTCGACCTGCTCGGCATCCACCCCAACCAGCAGAAGGAAGAGGCCAGCATGGACCTCATCAAGGCAGTGGTAAAGATGCGCTCTACCAAGACACCCGAGGAAATCGAGGAGCTGGAGCGCGCCGCAGTAATCGGATACAAGATGCACACCACGGCCATGAAACTCGTAAAACCGGGAGTGACAGAGAAATATGTGGCCGGACAGCTCACCGGCATCGCCGAATCATACGGGGCGATGGTAAGCTTCCCCACCATCTTCAGCCAGCACGGAGAAATCCAGCACGGCTACCCGTCCATGGCCCCGCTTGAGGCAGGCCGGCTCGCCCTCTGCGACGCAGGAGCCGAAACCATCAACAACTACTGCTCCGACAACACCCGCACCATGCCAGTGAGCGGCAAGTACAGCCAGCGACAGCTCGAAATCTACTCTATCGTAGAGGCTTGCCACGACTATGCGCTCGGCGTAGCCAAGCCAGGCGTAAAATGGGCCGACGTACACTTCGGCGTCTGCCGTCTGCTCTTCGACCGCATGAAGGAACTGGGACTGGCCAAGGGCGACACCGAAGAGGCCGTGAAGGCCGGCGCACACGCCATGTTCCTGCCACACGGACTGGGCCACATGATGGGTATGGACGTACACGACATGGAGAATCTCGACCAGATAAACGTAGGATTCGACGAGGAGACACGCCCCAACCTGGAGCAATTCGGCACCAACTGCCTGCGCATGGGCCGCCGCCTGCAGGAGGGCTTCGTGGTAACCGACGAACCAGGCATCTACTTCATCCCAGCCCTCATCGACGACTGGAAGGCATCCGGCCACTGCGCCGAATTCCTCAACTTCGACAAGATCGAGACCTACAAAGACTTCGGAGGCATCCGCATCGAAGACGACGTGCTCATCACCAAAGACGGGTGCCGATTCCTCGGCAAAGACCGCATCCCCTACCATCCAAAGGATGTGGAGGAATTTATGGCAGCCAACAGAGAGTAATATTCAACATTATATTATAAAGAGAAAAGATTTCATGAAGAAAGCAATGATTTTCGCCGCCATGATCGCCATGGCCGCAACAGGCGCAAACGCAAAGACAGCAGCCGACTCTGCTGCCATCGCCAAGAACAAGCCCGTATTCACGGTAGTGAAAGAGAACCCCATCACCAGCATCAAGGACCAAAACCGCAGCGGCACGTGCTGGGCTTACTCCACACTGAGCTACTTCGAGAGCGAAATCCTGAAGAAGACGGGCAAGACCTACGACCTCAGCGAGATGTTCGTGGCCAACAAGACCTACATGGACCGCGCCACCATGGCAGTGAGAATGCACGGCGACGTGAGCTTCTCGCAGGGCGGCAGCGCCTACGACGTGCTCTACGCCTTGCAGAACTACGGCATCGTGCCTGAAGACGCTATGCCCGCACCCGGCACACTGACCGGCGACTCATTGGCTAACTTCGGCGAATTCTTCAACGTGATGACCCCCTACGTGGAGGCCGTGGCAAAGAGCGATGCCAAGAAGATTTCCACCGCATGGAAGAGCGGCCTACAGGGCATCATCGACTCTTACATCGGCAAGACACCCGAAAAATTCACCTACCAGGGCAAGCAGTACACTCCACAGAGCTTCTGCCAGAGCCTCGGCCTGAACCTCGACGACTACGTTACCATCACCAGCTACACCCACCACCCCATGTGGAGCCAGTTTGCCGTAGAGGTACAGGACAACTGGCGCTGGCCTCTGAGCTACAACGTGCCAATGGACGACCTCTGCAAGATCATCGACAACGCCGTAAACAATGGCTACACAGTGGCCTGGGGCGGCGACGTTACGGAAGACGGCTTCACCCGCAAGGGTCTCGGCATCGCATACGATGTAAAGAAGGTGCGCTCTATGTCGGGCACCGATGCAGACCGCTGGTTCAAGCTCTCCAAAGACGAGAAGAAGGAGAAGTTTGACTCTCTCGGCGTAAACGCTCCCGAGGTAGTGCCCACACAGCAGATGCGCCAGGAGGCTTTCGACAACTGGGAGACTACCGACGACCACGGCATGCACATCTACGGTATCGCCAAAGACCAGAACGGCAAGGAATACTACATGGTAAAGAACTCATGGGGCGAGTATGGCGACTACAAGGGCACCTGGTACATGACCAAGGCCTTCGTAGCATACAAGACCATGGACTTCATGGTAAACAAGAACGCCATCCCCAAGGATATCCGCAAGAAGCTTGGAATCTAAGGATACAGACAAGATAATCAAAAAAAGCAGCACCCCCCGGGTTTGCTGCTTTTTTGTTTGCCTTTTCAAGCATTTCAAAGGCCAAAGTCCCATTCTCTCTACATTTTTCGCTTTTTTATTGGAAAACATTTCGTATTGTGATAATATTTTCGTAACTTTGGGGGCAGAAATAAAAAATAATTAAAATGCATTTTAAATGGAATTACGAACCCCCAACACCTGAACAGCAAAAAGCAGCGATAGAGCTAGGTGCCAAACTGAACATCAGCCCCATCCTCGCCCAACTGCTCATTAAGCGAGAGATTACCACGGAGTCGGCGGCCAAACGGTTTTTCCGACCACAGCTCTCTGACCTCATCAATCCATTCTTGATGAAGGATATGGACATTGCCGTGGACCGTCTCAACGATGCCATGGGCAGGAAGGAGCGCATCCTAGTCTACGGCGACTACGATGTGGACGGATGTACCGCTGTGGCTTTGGTTTACAGGTTTTTGCAGCAATTCTACTCCAATATCGACTACTACATCCCAGACCGCTACGATGAGGGCTATGGAGTGAGCAAGAAAGGAATAGACTTTGCCCATGAAAGCGGTGTGAAGCTCATCATCATCCTCGACTGCGGCATCAAGGCAGTCAAGGAGATAGAATATGCAAAGAGCATTGGCATCGACTTCATCATCTGCGACCATCACGTGCCCGATGACGTGATGCCACCCGCCGTGGCCATTCTCAACCCCAAGCGCCCCGACGACCCGTTCCCCTTCAAGCACCTCTGCGGATGCGGAGTAGGCTTCAAGTTCATGCAGGCCTTCGCCAAGAACAACGGTATACCCTTCTCACGTCTGATTCCCCTACTCGACTTCTGCGCCGTAAGCATCGCTGCCGACATCGTGCCTGTCGTAGACGAGAACCGAATCCTCGCCTTCCATGGCTTGAAGCTGCTGAACACCAACCCCAGCATCGGACTTAAGTCAATCATCGACATCTGCGGTCTCAACGGCCGGGAGATATCCATGAGCGACATCGTGTTCAAGATTGGTCCGAGAATCAATGCCTCGGGAAGAATGGAAAACGGCAAGCTGAGCGTAGACCTGTTGGTGGAGCGTGACTTTGGCATCGCCCTGCGCATGGCCAAGCACATCAATGAGTACAACGAGCAGCGCAAGGACATCGACAAACAGATGACCGAGGAAGCCAACCTCATCGTGTCGAGACTGGAGAGCATGAAGCACAACTCCAGCATCGTGCTCTATGACGAGGGATGGAAGAAGGGAGTGATTGGCATCGTGGCCTCACGACTCACGGAGATTTACTTCCGCCCCACCGTGGTGCTCACGCGCGACGGCGACATGGCAACAGGGTCGGCTAGAAGCGTGGCCGGATTCGACATCTACTCGGCCGTGAAGAGTTGCCGCGACCTGCTCTACAACTTCGGAGGCCACACCTACGCCTGCGGACTCACCATGAAATGGGAAGACGTGAAAGAGTTCAGAGACCGCTTTCAGAAGTATGTGGAAGACCACATCGCCCCCGAGCAAACGGAGGCCTTGATCAACATCGATGCCGCCATCGACTTCAAGGACATCACCAAGCATCTGCTGGCCGACCTGAAGCGTTTTTCTCCTTTCGGTCCCAAGAACCAGAAGCCTGTATTCTGCACGCGCCAAGTGTACGACTACGGAACGAGCAAGGTGGTGGGCAGGGAACAAGAGCACATCAAACTGGAGCTGGTGGACTCCAAGTCGAGCAACGTGCTCAACGGAATAGCCTTCGGGCAGAGCGCGGCCGCCCGCTACATCAAGAGCAAACGCAGTTTCGACATCGTTTACACCATCGAGGAGAATGTGTTCAAGAAAACACAGGTACAACTACAGATCGAGGACATCAGGCCGAATGAAGACATCAGTTGACGGTCTGGTATAAGTAGCTAGATAATGGAAGTTGGAAAATTTGATTTTTTATGGCTGACAAATTTCAAAAGATACTGCACACATACTGGGGGTATCCTGACTTTCGGGGTATACAGAGAGAAATCATCGAGAGCATTGCCAGCGGAAAAGACACTCTCGGCCTCATGCCCACGGGCGGCGGAAAGTCTATCACTTTCCAAGTGCCGGCCTTGGCGCAAAAGGGAGTGTGCATCGTGGTGACTCCGCTCATCGCCCTGATGAAAGACCAGGTGCAGCACCTCAAGAGGCGCGGCATCCTGGCCGAAGCCATCTACACCGGACTCAGCAGGAGCGAAATCATCAAGATACTGGAAAACTGCATTTTCGGCGAAATCAAGTTCCTCTACGTGTCGCCCGAACGCCTCTCCTCCGAGATTTTCCAAACCAAGCTCCGCCACATCCCCGTGAGCTTCATCACCGTGGACGAGGCCCACTGCATCAGCCAATGGGGCTACGACTTCCGTCCCTCCTACCTCGAAATCTCCAAGATAAGGGAGATGAAACCCGAGGCTCCCGTTCTGGCCCTCACTGCCACAGCCACCCCCAGCGTGGTGGACGACATCCAAGAAAAGCTTCACTTTGCACAGCCCAACGTGTTCAAGATGAGCTTCGCACGCAAAAACCTCGCCTACGTGGTGAGACCCGCCATTGACAAGGAGCGCGAGATGGTTCACATTCTGCAATGCACACAGGGTGCAGCCATCGTATACGTAAGGAGCCGCAGGCGATGCAAGGAGATGGCCGAGCTACTGAACCAGCAGGGAATCTCCGCCACCTTCTACCACGCCGGACTGGAACCCGACACCAAGGACCAGCGACAGAAAGCCTGGCAGGCAGACGAGATAAGGGTGATGGTGGCCACAAATGCCTTTGGAATGGGAATAGACAAACCCGACGTGAGAGTGGTGGTCCACACCGACTGCCCCGATTCGGTGGAAGCCTACTTCCAGGAGGCTGGCAGGGCAGGACGCGACGGAGAGAAAGCCTACGCCGTGCTGCTCTACAACGAACAGGACGAGACCAAGCTGAAAATGCGGATAGCGGAAAATTTTCCCGAGAAAGACTTCATCAAGGACGTATACGAACACTTGGCCTATTTCTTCCAAGTGGGCGTGGGGAGCGGAATGGGAAAAACATTCCTCTTCGATCTTGCCAAGTTTTGCTATACCTACAAGTATTTCCCCACTCGCGTGGACTCAGCCCTGCGCCTTCTGGAACGTTCGGGCTACATCCATTACGAGGAGAATCCCGACAGCAAGCCGCGCATCAAGTTTTGTCTCAACCGCAACGACCTCTACCTGCTAGAGAACATCAGTGAGAAGGCAGAGACCGTGGTAGACACCCTACTACGCTGCTACGGCGGCCTGTTCACCGACTACGTCTACGTAGACGAGTCGCTTTTGGAGCGTGTCAGCAAACTTTCGAGGCAGCAAATCTATATGGTGCTGAAGAATCTGAGCGCACGCCACATCATCGACTTCATCCCACGAAGCAAAGACCCCTACATATCCTACACGCGACAGCGCGAGGACGGCTTCCGCATCATCATCCCACCCAGTGTATGGGAGGAGCGAAAGGAGCAGTTCGCCAAGCGGATAGAGAGTGTGATCAATTATGCGAAAAACGACAGAGTATGCCGTTCACGTCAACTGCTGCTATACTTTGGGGAAGAAACGCAATCCAGGGACGATTGCGGGATATGCGACGTGTGCGCCGACAACGCCTCCCTGCGAAGAGAAGCCATGAAAGCCATCCTCCAGCTTCTGGAAGACGGGGAGAAACATACGCTGGAAGAAGTGGGCCGACTGAAATTCGAACACTCTGTCATCATGGAAGCCATGGAGGATTTGGCCAAGGAAAACTACATATCCTGCGACAAAGACTATATTAGTAGGTGACGTGTCTCACGTCACACATTTCTCCAGCATCCCTAGTCACATAAAAAAATCCACAAAAAAGGGGGAACAACCGTTCACACGGCTATTCCCCAACCAACATTATGTACGAGAAAAAAATTAGTTATTCTCAGGACGGAGCTTGCGTACTGTAACGCCAGCCTGCCACATTTCCTTGTTGCGCATAGCCTCAAGCTCTGCATTCAACTTCTCACGATAGTCAGGCTGAGAGTTCTTGTCGATAGAAATCTGAGCCTCGTTGCCAGTCTTTACAGAGTAGTAGAGCCACTCCATCACAGGCTTGATAGCCTCGCGGAAACGTGGAGCCCAGTCGAGAGCACCGCGCTGTGCTGTGGTAGAGCAGTTGGCATACATCCAATCCATACCCTTCTCGCCGAAGAGAGGGCCAAGGCTCTGGGTGAGTTCCTCAACAGTCTCATTGAAAGCCTCAGATGGAGAGTGACCGTTCTCGCGGAGCACGTCGTACTGTGCCTCCAGCAAGCCCTCGATGGCACCCATCAAGGAACCACGCTCACCAGTGAGGTCGGAAGTAGCCTCGCGCTGGAATGTAGTCTTGAACAAGTAGCCTGCACCGATACCGATACCAAAGGCTATAGTCTTCTCCTCTGCCTTGCCAGAAGCATCCTGATAAACGGCATAAGAGCAGTTCAAGCCACGACCCTCGCAGAACATGGTGCGGAGAGAAGTACCCGAGCCCTTAGGAGCCACCATGATAACGTCAATATCCTTAGGAGGAACCACGCCTGTGCGGTCGCTCCAGTTGATGGCGAAGCCATGAGAGTAGTACAATGACTTGCCTGGTGTGAGATACTGCTTGATTTTTGGCCAAACGGCAATCTGGCCGGCATCAGAAAGCAACATGCAGATGATGGTACCCTTCTCAGCAGCCTCTTCGATAGAGAACAAAGTCTTGCCTGGTACCCATCCATCCTTGAGACACTTCTCGTAGGTCTTGCCCTCACGCTGGCCGACGATAACGTTAAATCCGTTGTCGCGGAGGTTGCAAGCCTGACCTGGGCCCTGGATACCATATCCAATCACTGCGATGGTCTCGTTTTTCAATACTTCACGTGCTTTCTCCAATGAAAATTCATGACTGGTGACAACAGTTTCCATTACGCCACCGAAATTCATTTCTGCCATAATTGATTTTAATTTTTTATTGTGCGGCTTGCCATTTGTGGAGCCGCGGGTTAAACTTGTCCATACGGATGCGAGCTGTATTCTTATCCAAAGAGAGCCTGTTTGATCCGCCCACGCCCTATCCAAGGGAGCGGCTTTGGGTTTTATTTTTTATTTTCGGGTGCAAAGGTAATCAATTAATATGATACCGCCAAATTTTTCTTTCAGTTTTTAACAAATTTAGCCTTACTTCTTACAACTTCTACCTCCTCAGGTGCATTTTCGCTCATTTTTGTTATTTTTATGCAATATTCATACTCGCCAGTCTGCTCCATGTAGAAGCGTAGTTGGTCGCCTTGGTGACTCTCGGCCACGTAGGCAATCTCAAACCTTTGCAGGAAATGGGTCTTATGGAAATCCAGGTCGAAGAGGTCGAGGATGTGCTCGATGTACTTCACAGAGTTGATGTGGCCGTTCATGTCCACATCATTATAATAGGTGTCGATGCATCTTGCGAGCTTGGCTTCCGCCCCCATCCTCACCCTTGAGCTGGCGGCGATTGGGCATGGCTTCTCTGTCTCGATGTATTCCCGGATGAGTCCGTCGTGCACGGCAAAGATGTCGACGGGCTGTCGTGTTGCGGTGTCGATCATCGCCCAGACGCTCTTGCCGTAGCCATACACCTTCTCCCCCGCCCCGAAAATCTTGAAGTCGCGGGCGGTGAAATATTTCATGGCACTCTCGCACCAGGTCTCCACCATGAAACGGTCGTACGACTTGGGCATCTCGGTCATCTCAATGGCCAGTCGGCTGAGAACCCACGTCTTGTGTCGGGGCATCAGATAGCCCATTCCGAATCCACGGTCATTGCTATGGAAGTCGGCCGCATTCAACAGATGATTTCCCAAGTGCCCCATGAAGAGGCTGCTTGAGAAATCACAATGGAAGGGTTCTGCCAGAAACTCATAGCAGCCCACCTTGCTCAATATCTCCATATTTCACTATTTAAATATTTCCATATTCGGACTATTCCTCAGCGCACCTTCTCACGTAGTCGCAGATGGGATCGTCGAAGCTCCTGGTCACGGCGATTCTTCCGCTTCGGGTGTAGTGGAGCAGGCAACCGAAATCCTTGAGCTGCTTGAAGAGGTCTACGATGTCCTCGGTGAGGCCGGCCAGAAGCACGGTGCTGTAGGTGGGGTTCACCTCCATCATACGCGCGTCGTGCTTGCGGATGCTGCGCGACACCTCGGGGTTGTCCAACAGCACGGGGGTAGAAATCTTGAAGAGAGCCACCTCGTGGATGAAGATTTGGTCGTCGGTATAGTAGTCGCTCTTCACCACGTCTATCTTCTTCTCTATCGCCTTGTTGATTTTCTCTATCTGCTCGGCATCGCTCCATACGGTGATGGTGTACTTGTGCACATTCTTCACGCTGCTGGCAGAGACGTTCAAGCTCTCAATGTTCACCTGCCTGCGAGTAAACACGGCGGTAATCTGGTTCAGAATACCGGCGATGTTCTCCGAATAGACAAGCAGTGTATATAATTTTTTATCGTTGTTGTTCTCCATAACCTTTTTAAAAAGATTTGAATTCTTCACTCTTCGTTCTTCACTCTTCACTTAATAATTCAGCTCCAGCTGCATTTCCTCCACGCTCTTGCCTGGCAGGGTCATCGGCACGATATCCTCGTCTTCCTTGATGGCACACTCCAAGAGGTACGGACCCTTGGTGCCAACCATCTTCTCAACCTTTGCCTTGAGATCCTTGCGGTCGATGACCACGTCGTATGGGATGCCATAAGCCTTGGCTATCTCTGCGTAGTGTGGATTCATCATGTGGGTGAACGAGCGGCGTCCGCCGAACATGAGGTCCTGCCACTGGCGCACGTTGCCCAGGTAGTTGTTGTTCAGGAGAATCATCTTTACGGGAGCCTGCTGCTCCATGATGGTGCCCAGTTCCTGGATATTCATCTGGAAGCCTCCGTCGCCGAAAAAGCAGCAAACGGTACGGTCGGGCGCGCCGAAGGTGGCACCTATGGCAGCGGGGAGGCCGAAGCCCATGGTGCCAAAGCCGCCGCTGGTGACGATACTAAGCTTCTTGGTGAACTTGAAGTAGCGGCTAGAGATCATCTGGTTCTGCCCCACATCGTTGACGAGCACTGCCTCGTTGTGGGTGGCCTCGGTCACCACGTTGGTCACCTCTCCCATCAGGAGCGGACCTTCCGTAGGGTGGATGTCCTTCTCTATCACTCTCTCCTGCTCCATCTGCTGATACTCGGCAAACGAGTCGCGCCACTGGCGATGCTCATTCTTGTTGAGCAGGCGGGTGATGGCGGGGAGGCTCTGCTTGCAGTCGCCGATGACGGCCACGTCGGCCCTGATCACCTTGTTGATCTCCGACTTGTCGATGTCGAGGTGGATAATCTTGGCCTGCGCTGCGTATTTGGAAGGAATGCCGATGATACGGTCGCTGAACCGCATGCCGATGGCGATGAGCACGTCGCACTCCTGCGTCTTCATATTGGTGGCATAGGAGCCATGCATGCCGAGCATGCCCATGTTGAGCGGATGGTTGCTGGCGAGGGCCGAGAGTCCGAGCAGGGTGCGGCCTGCGGGGATGTCCGCTCTCTCCAGGAATTCCATCAGCTCGTTGTTCGCACCGCCCAGCTCCACTCCGTGGCCCACGAGGGCGAAGGGCCTCTTGGCGTTGTTGATGAGTTCGGCGGCCTCGGCCACAGCCTTCGCGTCTATCTCGGGATAGGGCATGTAGGAGGGCACCTTCTCACACTTCACGGGTTCCCACTCACAAGTGCCGGTCTGTGCATTCTTGGCGAAGTCGAGCACCACGGGACCCGGGCGACCGCTGCGGGCGATGTAGAAGGCACGGCTCACGGCCCACGCCACGTCCTCTGGACGGCGTATCTGATAGGCCCACTTGGTGATAGGCTGTGTGACGCCCACGAGATCCACCTCCTGGAAAGCGTCTGTGCCGAGGGCGGGCGTGCCCACCTGTCCAGCGATTACCACGATAGGCGTGGAGTCCATCATCGCATCGGCGATGCCAGTCAATGTATTAGTAGCTCCAGGGCCGCTGGTGACGAGAGTGACGCCCACTTCGCCACTGACTCGGGCATATCCCTGCGCAGCGTGAGCAGCCGCCTGCTCGTGACGTACCAAGATGTGGTCGAACATCTTCTTCTCTCCTCTCGTGTAACCATACAGTGAATCAAACACCGGCATGATACTACCGCCCGGGTAGCCGAAGATGGTCTTCACTCCTTCGGCCTTTAGGGAGCGCATCAACGCCTCGGCTCCTGTTATTACTTCTTTTGCCATTTATCTTATTGTTTAATTTTGGGGGAAGTTAAAGGGGAGTTAAGTGGAGTTACCACTCCCTTCGGTCGTTCGAGAAGTTAAAAGACAACAGTCTTTTTGCTAAAGCTTTTACACTCTTGGCATTTGTCCCTTAACTTCTTTAACTTCCCTGTAAATTCTATTAAATTCCCAAACACATTAGTCGATGATTCTCACTCCTCCCTTGTCAGCAGAACTTACACTCTGAGCGTATGCACGCAATGCCTTGCTCACCTGGCGGTTGCGCTTCAGGGGCTGTTGTGGGCGAGCGGCAAGCTCCTCGTCGCTGAGCTTCACGCTGATGCTGCGGCTGGGAATGTCGATAACGATGATGTCGCCATCCTTGATCTTGCCTATGTTGCCGCCTGCGGCAGCCTCGGGGCTGATGTGGCCGATGCTCAGGCCCGACGTTCCGCCGGAGAAGCGGCCGTCGGTGATAAGGGCACACTCCTTGCCCAGGTGACGGCTCTTGATATAAGAGGTTGGGTAGAGCATCTCCTGCATGCCGGGGCCTCCCTTGGGGCCTTCGTGGGTAATCACCACACAGTCGCCGGAGTTCACCTTGCCGCCGAGGATTCCCTCACAGGCATCCTCCTGGGAGTCGAAGCATACGGCCGGGCCCTCGAAGTGCCAAAGCTCGGGAGCCACGCCGGCAGTCTTCACCACGCAGCCGTTCTGTGCGATATTGCCGAAAAGCACAGCCAAGCCGCCATCCTTGGTATAGGCGTGCTCCAGACTGCGGATGCAACCATTCTCGCGGTCGGTGTCGAGGCTCTCCCACTGGGCGTCCTGACTGCCCATCTGTGTGGAGAACTTACGTCCTGGCGCGCTGTGGTAGATACGGCTTGCCTCGGGGTCAACCTCCGAACCGGTGATGCAGTATTTCTTCAACTGCTCGCCCAAAGTCTTGCCATCCACACGCTTGCAGTCCTTGCGAATGAGTCCGCCCTTGTCAAGCTCGTTCATGATACCCAGAATACCACCTGCACGGTTGCATTCCTGCACACTGTATTTCTGCGTGTTGGGTGACAACATGCAGAGACAAGGCACCTTGCGGCTCAACTGGTCGATGTCCTCCATCTTGAAGTCGGCACCGGCCTCCTGTGCCACGGCCAGCAGGTGGAGCACGGTGTTGGTGCTTCCGCCCATGGCGATGTCGAGGGTCATGGCGTTGAGGAAGGCGTCGCGCGTGGCGATGCTGCGTGGCAACACGCTCTCGTCGCCGTCCTCATAGTAGGCGTATGCGTTCTTCACCACCTGGCGCGCTGCATCCTTGAAGAGCTGCACGCGATTCTTGTGGGTAGCCAGGATGGTGCCGTTGCCGGGGAGGCTCAGTCCGATGGCCTCGGTGAGGGAGTTCATGGAGTTGGCGGTGAACATGCCCGAGCAGCTTCCGCAGCCTGGGCAGGCGCACTGCTCTATCTGCTTCATCTCCTCGTCGGATACGCTTGTGTCGGCACCCTTGATCATGGCCGTGATAAGGTCGGCGTTCTCGCCCTTCCACTTACCGGCCTCCATAGGGCCACCGGAGCAGAATACGGTGGGGATGTTCAGGCGCATGGAGGCCATGAGCATGCCCGGGGTCACCTTGTCGCAGTTGGAGATGCAGATCATGGCATCGGCCTTGTGTGCGTTTACCATATACTCCACGGAGTCGGCGATGATGTCGCGGCTGGGCAGGGAGTAGAGCATTCCGTCGTGTCCCATGGCAATGCCGTCGTCCACGGCGATGGTGTTGAATTCGGCCGCATAGCAGCCCATCGCCTCGATTTCTTTCTTCACAATCTGCCCGATCTCGTGCAGATGTGTGTGGCCCGGAACAAACTGTGTAAAGCTATTTACGATGGCAATGATTGGCTTGCCAAACTGCTCGTGTTTCATACCTGCGGCTACCCACAATGCGCGGGCTCCAGCCATTCTTCTGCCGTCTGTGCAGACGCTACTTCTCAATGGATGTTTCATATTGTTTTTATATATTTTCCGTTTTTTGACTGCAAAGTTACAGAGAATTTATCGAATAACCAACGATTTTCAGATAAACTTTCACCTATCAGCCTATTTTGTTAGAAAATTCAGCAAAAAACTTACGGATTATAACAAGCTGAGGCGAATTCAGTTACGTTTTTACCTCTATCCATAATAAAACAAAAGCTCCCGGGCTATTTGCCCGGGAGTGAATAACAATTTATCCCATGACAGACTAAATCTCACGATCTAGCCTATAGTAAAAAATATATTAAAAACTAAAAACCTATTCTTACTGTTCGTTGTTGTCGTTGAATGTTGCCACGCGGTTGAATTCCACCTGCTTAAAGAGCTTGTCCGTGGCACCCATACCAGTGGTGATGAGGCGGTCGGGACTGATTTTATATGTCTTCACGAGCACATCCTTTACGGCGTTGGCGCGGTTCTCGGAGAGCTTCTGGTTCACTTCCTTTGAACCCTCAGGAGAGGCGTAGCCCTTGATCTCCACCTTGGCATCGGGGTGATTCTTCATATACTGTGAAATCATCTCGATGTTGGCCATCTGGCTGCGGTCAATGTTAGCCTTGCCTACGCGGAAAAGCACTGTAGGCTGAAGGTTGGTGGCTGTAGGAGCCTTTGCCTCTACCTTGGGGGCCTTCTTGCACTCGTCGAGGGCACTCTGAAGGTCCTGAATCTGCTGATCCTTAGCTGCGAGCTGTGCATCCTTGCTATTGATGTCGTTGCGCAGGTTGTTGATCTGTGTGTTCAGACCGTCAATCTCCTCCTGGTCGCGTGGGGTCACGATGGTGAAGTTATGGGATCCGTTGCTGCCCTTGAACTTATAGTTCACACCGAGCTTCACCTGGAAGGCCGACTTGTTCACGTTGAACTTGACGCCATCGCAAGCATACTGGTTGTCGTGGAGGAACCAGTTCATGGATGGCTCCAGATAAATCTGCCATGCCTTGCTGCTACCGAGGTTGAAGGCGAAGTCTATACCTGCGTTGGCCACGAAGGCCTTGATGTTTTTACCATGGAGGTTGAACGAGCGGTAGCCGCCGAAACCTGCCAATGGAATCACCTCGAATGTGCGAGGCTCGCCCTTGTAGCCACAGAAGAGGTTGGTAGCGTTGATGGTGCCGAGGAACTTGGCACTAGCACCGCGAACCACTGTCTTGTGGGTGTAGGGAAGTTGCTTGTTGGCTGCATAGAGATCAGCCTCCAAGGCTGCTCCCCAAACAGGAGTGAACCACTTGCCGAGGCGCACGCCCACCGATGGGTTCACATTCTTGAGCCAAGAGCACTGTGTGGTCTTTACTGCACCACCCACGTTCAGACCGAGATACCAATTGTCAAAGAACTTGCTTTCCTGCGTTGTCTGTGCGGAGGCTGAAACCGCCATCGCTGCGGCAGCCAACATCATAGTTAATTTTTTCATTTTCTCTCTAATCTCTTTTATTTATACTTGATTAAAAACGGTTGCAAAATAACGAAAAATAAACTAATCCGCCAAATTTTTCTCACATTATTTCACGTTTTATGCCATAAAAATAGCGTTTTCGGACATTTTCGTATCCATAAAACGCTTTTTTTTCATTATAATTCAAACACCTGGGCACTTCGGCCGGCCACTTCCAGCTGCTTCTCGCCCATTCCAGAAACTTGGAGGCGGAGGGTGCGAGGCAGTGCGTTTACCACCTTGAGCCAAGTCTTGCCCGTCTTGGAATCCTTCACCACGCTGGTGCCCACATATCGCTTCAGCTGGACGGGCAGGTCGAGGGCGGAGGAGATGTAGGTGTCGCCGGCATGCTGGCCAAACATGCGCTGCATCTTGTAGCTCTCGCTCGCACGCACATTATTGTTATTAAAGTAAATCATGTCGGGTTGCCAGTTGCTGTAGCCGTCCTTGCTTAGGAGCGGTGCGTAGGAAGTCATCTCCACCACGTCGCCGTTGCGCTCCACGCTGCAGAGGTGCAGGCCCTCGGCCAAGGCATTGTCCACGGGGTCCTTGCCGCGAGAGGCATATTCGCCCAGATACACCTTCGGGGCCTTGCGGTCGTACTGGTCGTAGTAGTCCTGGTGGTTGACAAACCATCCCGGCTGCTCGTAGTAGTGCTCGTCCACGGCATCAATCCAGCGGCTGTTTTCCTTGGCTATCTTCCAGCCCTCTATATAATCGCTCGACGGATAGTGGAAGGGGCCTACCGTGCCCACCACCTCTATCTCAGGATGCTTCTCCTTCAGGGCCTTGCAAATCATGAGATAGCGCTGCTCGAAATCGGTGGAGATAAGGTCTTCGTTGCCGATGCCCACCATCTTCAACCCGAAGGGAACGGGATGGCCTGCATCAGCTCTCATCTTGGCCCACTTGCTGGTGGCGGGGTCGCCGTTGGCCCACTCCACAAGGTCGAGCACATCCTGCACATACTGCGGCATCTGGCTCATG
The DNA here is from genome assembly GCA_963630065.1 of Bacteroides fragilis. Lineage (GTDB taxonomy): Bacteria > Bacteroidota > Bacteroidia > Bacteroidales > Bacteroidaceae > Prevotella > Prevotella fragilis_A. The sequence goes on from CAVGLH010000001.1 coordinate 29,477, forward strand.
GGAATACCACCCTGCTGTCCGGCCACGCCATTCTTGTCGGGCCATGAGTTCTGGCAGGGCACTCCGGCGGCTAGCACGGGCAGCGGCTCAGCACCCATGTCCTCACACCACTGGAAATATTCGTAGAATCCCAGCTGGCGGGTCTGGTGGTAGTTCCAGATATTGTAGGCGGGCTTGCGGTCTTTCTGCGGGCCCACGCTCTCCTTCCAGTGATAGATATTATCGATTCCCTGGCCATGGAGCATGCAGCCTCCAGGGAATCGCACGAAGCGCGGTTTCAAGTCGGCGATGGCCTCGGCCAGGTCTTTCCTGAGTCCATGGCTCTTATAGGTGTCCTGCGGTTTGAGGCTCACGAGGTCGATAGCCATACGGTCGTCGCCTTTGGGCAGAATGGCGAAGCGGAAGTCCTTGCCCAGGCGGCCTTCGTCGGCAGTGGCCTCATTGGAAAGCTGGCCCTTGTACTTGTCGGTGACCACGAGCTGCGCCTTGTACTCGGCCCACTCCGTGCCCGCCACCTTCACCTTGGCCTCGGCCAGGCGCTCTCCCTGACCATCAACGAGGGCCACAGTGAGTTGTTTCTTCTTGCCGTCGATGCAGCGGGCGTGGAAACTCACGTCGTAGACACTGGGCTGATGCTTGCCCTGCTTGCCATCAACAGCCTCCCCACGATTCACGGGGATACCCTCCCAACCTATATTATAAATAGGCGAAGAGGTGATGACGGCGTAGTGGGGATTGTTCTGGCTTACGCCGTCCTGGGTGCTGATTACCTCCTGCCCCACTCCCGTCCAGGCCGTGGTGGCATTCCACTGCCGCTTACGGTCCTCGCGATTGTATTCGAAGTCGCCGTTCTGCAGCAGTTCGGCGCAGAGTCCGCCGTCGGCCGCACGGCTGATATCCTCGAAGAATACGCCGATGAGCTTGTCGCTGATGCGGTGGCTCTTGGCGGGATTGATGGCGAGGCGTGCCTCCACGTTGCCTTGGCCCTCGAAGCCCAGTGCCTTCAGATCGGCATCGTTCTTGGGCATGGGGCGCAAGTTCTCGCGGTTTTCCTCGTCTAGGGCGGCGAACCAAGAGCGGATGTAGTGGAGGTGGATAGCGGGCACCTCAAAGCTGCATCCCTGGTGGGTCTTGCCGTCGACGGTGGCCGTGTCGCGCTGCCAAAGTATCTCGTCAGCCGAGGCCTCGATGGAATCTTCCCGGAACGTGCGGAATTCCTTGTCGGCCTGCACGTACCGCTTGCCCTTCTCCGTCTTCAAGTAGATGTCGAAGCGTCCGTCGTCCATCTGGTAGGCGGCCACGTCGGTAATGCCCTTCTCGCGCACGATAGGATAGTCCTGGGGGCGCCAGGTGACGAGATCTTCGGAATAGGCCACGGCAAACTGGGGCGACCGTTTGTTGACTGTCCAGAGAGCTCTCCACGTGCCGTCGTTGGCCTTCACCACGAAGGGGTTGTACATTTTCTTGTCCGCCCCCCATGGGCCGAAGTCGCTGGCGCAGAGTTGTCCCACGTCCTTCCACCGCTCATTGTCGGTGAGATAGGCCAGGTGGAGTCCCTTGTCGGGGGCTGGCGAATAGATGAACACTTGACAGGTGGAGTCCTTGCCCGTGACGGTATAGGCGGGCATGCCGGCCTCATTGGGCAGCTGCGCCTGCTTGTTGTTTTTGCCTGCGGCATAGGCGGTCTGCGTAGCAGCGGCCATGATGAGTGCCGAGGCGAACAAGAGTTTAGTTTGTTCCTTCATTTTGCCTGTTTGCTTTTTTAGGTTGTGAAAGAGGGCAAGATGCAATCACTGCGTCCCGCCCCCGCTAATTAGAGAGTTAATAAATCAAGTACGTATATTTTTATATTGACTTCCTCACTTGTAATACTCTTTCTTTCCGGCGGCCAGGGTGTTCTTCATCAGCGAGCAGATGGTCATCGGACCAACACCTCCCGGCACGGGGGTGATGAAGGAGCATTTCTCGGCCACCTCGCTGAACTTGACATCGCCGTTGAGCCGGAATCCGCTCTTCCTCGTGGCGTCGGGCACTCGGGTGGTACCCACGTCGATGACCACGGCCCCAGGCTTCACCATATCGGCCGTCACGAAGTCGGGCTTGCCGATGGCTGCAATGATGATGTCAGCCTCCTGACATTCCTTCTTCAGGTCGTGCGAGTGGGAGTGGCACACGGTGACTGTGGCATCGCCATACTGCTTCTGCATCATGAGCTGGGCCATGGGCTTGCCCACGATGTTACTGCGTCCCAGCACTACGCATTTCTTGCCCGAGGTCTCGATGCCGTAGTGCTGCAGCAGGGTGAGGATGCCGAGCGGCGTGGCCGATATGAAGCAGGGCATTCCGAGAGCCATTCTGCCCACATTGACGGGATGGAATCCGTCTACGTCCTTGCGGTAGTCGATGGCCATGGTCACCTTCTGCTCGTCGATGTGCTTGGGCAGGGGCAGCTGCACGATGAATCCGTCCACGTCCTGATCCTTGTTGAGCCGGTCTACGCAGGCCAGAAGTTCCTCCTCGGTCACGTCGTCCTCATATCGGATGAGTGTAGACTTGAATCCGCATTTCTCACAAGCCAGCACCTTGTTCTTCACATAGGTCTCGCTTCCTCCGTCGTGGCCCACGAGCACTGCCACCAGATGGGGTCTCTTGCCGCCCTGGGCGATGATTTGCCCCACCTCCTGGGCTATCTGTTCCTTGATGGCGGCCGCAGTCGCCTTTCCGTCGATAAGAGTCATTTATTCAATGTTAAATGTTAAATGTTAAGTTATAAGAGCATACGAATTCTTCACTCTTCACTTACATCTTGGGCATTCCGGGCATTCCCTTCATGCGCGCCATCATGCTGGCCATCTTGTTGCCAGTCATCATCTGCATCATCTTGCGCGTCTGGTCAAACTGCTTGATGAGCTTGTTCACCTCCTGAATGTTGGTGCCCGATCCCTTGGCGATGCGCTGGCGGCGCGAGGTGTTGAGGATGGCGGGGTTGGTGCGCTCCTTGGGTGTCATACTCTGGATGATGGCCTCGATACCCTTGAAGGCATCCTCGGGGATGTCTACGTCGCGGATGGCTTTGCCCACGCCTGGAATCATCGCAGCCAAGTCCTTGATATTGCCCATCTTCTTGATTTGCTGTATCTGGGCATAGAAATCGTTGAAGTCAAACTGGTTCTTGCGAATCTTCTTCTCCAACTTCTTGGCCTCCTCCAGATCAAACTGCTCCTGCGCACGCTCTACGAGCGACACTACGTCACCCATGCCGAGGATACGGTCGGCCATACGGGCGGGGTGGAACACATCGATGGCCTCCATCTTCTCGCCCGTACCGATAAACTTGATGGGCTTCGTCACCACCGTGCGGATGCTGAGGGCTGCTCCGCCTCGGGTATCGCCGTCGAGCTTGGTCAGAACAACGCCGTTGAAGTCGAGACGGTCGTTGAACTCCTTGGCAGTGTTTACAGCGTCCTGTCCAGTCATGGAGTCTACCACGAAGAGGGTCTCATCGGGGTGCAAGTGATTCTTCAGGTTGCTAATCTCCTGCATCATCTGCTCGTCCACGGCCAGTCGGCCTGCAGTGTCTACAATCACCACGTCGTTGCCCTGGGTCTTAGCCTGCTGGATGGCGTGGTCGGCAATCTGGCACACGTCCTTGCTGTCGGACTCGCTATACACGGGAACTCCCACCTGCTCTCCCACCACATGGAGCTGCTGGATGGCTGCCGGGCGGTATACGTCGCAAGCCACAAGCAGCGGTTTCTTGCCCCTCTTGGTCTTGAGCATATTGGCGAGCTTGCCGCTGAAGGTTGTCTTACCCGAACCTTGCAATCCGCTCATGAGGATGATGGCAGGGTGCCCTTCCAGTTTGATGGGTGCCTCTTCGCCTCCCATCAGCTCGGCCAGCTCGTCGTGTACGAGCTTCACCATCATCTGCCCTGGCTTCACGGCCGTGAGCACGTTCATGCCGAGTGCCTTCTCCTTCACCTTGTTGGTAAATTCCTTGGCCACCTTGTAGTTTACGTCGGCATCGAGGAGTGCGCGGCGCACATCCTTCATGGTCTCGGCCACGTTGATTTCGGTTATCTTACCTTCTCCCTTCAGTATCTTGAAGGATCGTTCCAGTCTGTCACTTAAATTTTCAAACATGTTCTATTTTTCTTCGTTTTTGTTTTATGGGCACAAAGTTACGATTTTTTTTCGGAAAAACAAGCAAGTTTGTGTGTTTTTTTTGTTTAAGGGTACTTCTATAAATTAATAAACGTGTTGCTGTAGACGTAGAATGTAGCGAAAAAATAAAGCCGCCTTCATTGGGCATCGAAACCGCCTTCATTGGACATCGAAACCGCCTTCATTGGACATCGAAGCCACTTGCATTTTTTGCATAGTAGAACATCCTGCGTCTACGCATTTAACGGAAGAACCTAAACTTTACACCCTACCAAATTATTCCAACTATTTTTTTTTTGGGGGGGGGGGACTGTTACTTAAAAGTCTACGACCGTGATTCCCGCTCCGCCAAACTGCACGTGCTCGTCGGCATAGTGCGTCACGTTGGGCACGCTGCTCAGGTATTGCCTAATGAGCTGCCTCAGAATACCATTGCCCTTGCCGTGGAGGATGCGTACGCGGGGCATGCCCACCAAGATGGCGTCATCGATGAAATACTGAACTGCGTTCAGTGCCTCGTCCCCCCTCATACCTCGCACGTCCAGATCTTGGTGGAAGTTGGTCTTGTGAGCATCAATGGTCTTGCGCGTTTCCTGACTGATGCCATAGGCGGCCAGTTTTTCCTTGCGCACCTCCGTCTTATCGTTAGCGGCAGTGGATTCCGCAGCCAGTTCCAGTCGGTTCAGCCGCATCTTCGTGCGCATGCCACCGAATACGGCTGTGGCCATGTCGCCCGTGATACTCTCAATACGTCCCGTAGATGTCAGTCCCTTGATACATACAGTGTCGCCAGCCCTCAGCTCCCGCTTCGTATTCTCGGCTTGAGCCTTGTTGGTGGCCCCGCGCAGGGCAGCGGCCGCCTTCTCTTGGTTCTCCTTCTTCTCAGCCTGTCGTTTGGCATGTCGCTCCTTGCGCTGCTGTATCTGCGCTATCTTGCGGGCTATCTTATCGTCGGCTTCCTTTGTGTCAATGTCCTGCACCTCCTGCTTGAAGTCATCCAGCTCCTGTCGGATGCGGCGGGTCTCCTCCTTCTCGGCCTGGCTTTCGCGTATTTCCCGGATGGCGTTTTCTATCTTTCGGTTGCTCTCTTTCAGCAGCTCGGTTGCCTCCTCCTTGGCCTTTTGCAGGATAGCTTTACGGCTACGCTCGATGTCCTCGATGTCGCTCTCATACTTGGAGATGGCCTTTTCCATATCCTTCTCTCGCTGGTGGATGTTCTGTCGCTTGTTCTCCCAGTATCGCTTGTCGCGCACGATGTCCTGTAGGTACTTGTCGCTCTGGATGTATTCCGAGCCCACGATGTCGCTCGCCTCCTTGATCACCTCCTCTGGCAATCCTATCTTGCGGGCTATCTCGATGGCGAAGGAGGAACCGGGGCGGCCGATGGCCAACTGGAAGAGGGCCTTCATTTCGTGGCGGTCGTAGAGCATGGCACCATTGACCACTCCCTCGTGGCTGTCGGCGAAATGTTTCAAGTTTTGGTAGTGGGTGGTGATCACGCCGTAGGAACCCTGCTTACAGAATTTGTCGAGCACGGCCTCAGCGATGGCCCCGCCGATGCCCGGTTCTGTTCCCGTGCCAAACTCGTCGATGAGGATGATGGTGCCGCTGCTGGCCTGCTTCATCATGTTCTTCATGTTCAGCAGGTGGCTGGAGTAGGTGCTCAGGTCGTTCTCCAAGCTCTGTTCGTCGCCGATATCTATCATGATGTCCTTGAACACGCCCGTCTTCGACCTTTCGCTCACGGGGATGCTCAGTCCGCACTGCAGCATGTATTGCAGCAGTCCCACAGTCTTCAGGCATACCGACTTGCCGCCGGCGTTGGGTCCAGAGATGATGAGGATACGTTTCTCTGGTGTCAGAGTGATGTCCAGCGGCACCACTTTTTCCTGCTTCTTCTCAAGCGAGAGTTGCAGCAGGGGGTGCACGGCGTGGATCCAATCCAGGCAGGGACGGTCTTCCACCTCGGGCTCGATGGCCTTTAGCATATCGGCCAGTTTGTATTTGGCCTGCACCAGGTCGACAAGAGCCATAAAGTGGTAGCTCTCCAGCATTTCCTTGCCGTAGGGTCGTATTTTATTGGTCAGTTCGGTGAGTATGCGTATTATCTCCTTCCTTTCCTCTCCCTCCAACTCTCGCACTCGGTTATTGGCCTCCACCACCTCGGTGGGTTCCACGAACACGGTCTTTCCCGTGGCGCTCTCGTCATGCACGATGCCTCGGATTTTCTTCTTCAGGGTGGGTATCACGGGAATCACGAGTCGTCCGTCTCTCAGCGTGGGCGTCACGTCTTTCTCCACCACACCCTCGGCCTGGGCCGCACGCAGTATATTATATAAGGTACGCGAGATGCTTCCCTCGGTCTTGGCCAGTTCCCGGCGTATCTGTAGCAGTTCGGGGGATGCGTTGTCGCGTATCTTGCCATATTTGTCCAGTATCTGGTCGATGCGCTGTATCAGTTGGGGGAAGGTCACCACGTCCTGGGCCAGTCGGTGCAGGGCGGGGTAAGGGTATTTCTTCTCCCTTCTCCATCCGTCCTCCTGTTCGGCATGTGCTTCGTCCTCATCACTGCGGTTAAGGATGCGTGCCATGCCGTCGATGGTGGCGAGCGAGCGTCTAAGGTCGAAAAGCTCGTCCTCCTCCAGATGCGTGTTTTCCACCCGGATGCGCAGGATGCTCTCCCGCACGTCGTAGAAGTATTGCAGGGGGAAGTCTTCCACCTCCTCCATGAGCTTTCTGAACTCGCCCACTTGTTGGAGCCGTTCGTTCACCTCCTCTGCCTCTATTGAGAAAGCCATCTTGTCCACCTGTTCCTTTCCCAGCGTGGAGATGCATCTTTCCCTCAACATTTTTCGGATTTCGTTGAATCCCGTCTTGCTTTCAAAATTGTCTGGATAAATCATGGGTGCAAAGTTACATCATTTTTGTGTAACTGCCAAACTTCGGACGATAAAACTCGACTTATCTACCTTGCTTTTGCTGCATATCTGCCATCGTTGCATACAGTTTCTCAGTTTGGAAATACATATTCCACGCCACCTTGCCGCACACTTGGGGTTGATTTTCAATCCGATATTTTGCATATTTTCTACTTTTTAGTATGCATTAATATGTATAAGCGTGGATTGACAACATCATCTATTTTTGGAACGTGACGCGAATGTGCTAAAAATATCCGTATATCACTGAAAATTATGCCTTTGTATATTCTTTTACCTTTGCAACTGGAGTACCTTTGCAAATGAATTGTGAGAAAACGTCAGCTGTGAAAGTTGATAGCTGCTCTGTCGCCAAGCAGCAAAGCCCTTTCAACTATCAGCTATAAACCAAAAAGTCACTCATCCTTCTTCTTGAACACGTCAGGTTTCTGCTGGTCGTCCTGTTTCGAGTCCATGAAAATTTCGCCCACCGTCAAGGCTGTGCCGAGAGCTCCGGCTGCTATTTTCCCAAGAGAGACAGGCTTCGGTTTCTTGGCCTCCATCGAGTCCTGTGCCTCCAGGCTCAGCTCATAGTCTGTCTTCTCGCCGTAGACCTTCCCGGTGGCCTTCTCGTAGGCGGCCACGATGGGGTCTTTGCGGTCCATCTCGCGAAAGATTTTCTTGGCCTCCTTCAGGTGCTTGCGGTCGCGGCGGCCCTGCTTGTCCATCCATCCAAAGGCGTTGAAGCCGATGCCACCAGGCGAAGTGGGGATAGAGTTGACCTTGTCTTGTATGTTCTGCTCCATCTGCCGCACATGCTCCTGGTCCTTGCCCCACACTGTGACCTCGCCTATCTGGTGGGCCTCGGGCAGGAGAAAGACGGTGTCGGGCAACTGCTCCAGATAAATGGTGGCTTTCACGAAGCCAGGCTTGCTGACCGTGGCCGAGTCGAAGGAGTAGCGCATATTGAAATAGCCCCGGTAGTCGGTGCGCGCCCAGTGGTTGGTGTTGGTGTGGACGAGGGCCTCGCGGATGGGCACGTGATTCTCGGCCGAGGCGATGACACAGGTCTTTTGGGCTAGAGCCTGCGCGGCGGCCGCGCACATGATGGTCATTGCCAATAATATCTTCTTCATCGTAGCTTTCATTTTTTGCTACAAAGATAAGCAAAAAAACAATATCTCCCAAGCCCCGCAACAAGTTTTTGGGAGATATTAATGCGATTTAAAGATGGTTAAGGAATCGTGCCGTTAATTACAGATTACAAATTGTTCCGGCTGTTCTCGATTCTCTTGGCCTCCTCCAGCAGTTTGATGGCATCGACATACTGGGCGATGCCCTGCGCCACCTCCTTGGCGGCCTTCATGGCTAAGACCACAGTCTGCGGACGATGCACCACATCGCCGCCGGCGAACACACCGCGGCGGGTGGTCATGCCGAAGGGACGCTCTACTACCTTGACATATCCCTTCTCGTCCACCTCGATGCCCCCGGTGGTGGAGACGATGCGGTTGGCCGGGCGGGATCCGATGGCCAGGTAGATGCGGTCGAACTTTTCTACCCGCTCGCCCCCGGGCGTATGGAGCAGGCAGCTTCCCAAGCGACCGTTCTTGCCGCGGCGGAATTCCTCCACGGTGGTCTGCCACTCAAACTTCACTCCCTCCTTCACGGCATCCTCATACTCGCTCCGGATGGCAGGCATCTCCTCTTGCGTCTTGCGGTAGAGCACGGTTACATCGGCCCCCAGTCGGATGGCTGTACGGGCCGCATCCATGGCCACGTTGCCGCCACCTATCACACCCACCTTCTCACCGTCTTTAAGGGGCACCATGTCACGCGTCAGTGCGCCCTCGTTGTAGGCGTTCACGTTGTGTAAGAAGTAGGTACTCTGGCTCACACCGTGGAGCTTGCTGCCAGGGGTGGAGTCCATGTTCTGAGGCACGCCGGTGCCGGTGCCCATGAAGATGGCGTCGTAGCCAGCCTGGAAGAGGCTGTCGATAGTGACGTTGTTCTCGCCCACCATGCATCCTGTGACGAACTGCACTCCGAGGGCCTCTATCTTGCTCACCTCGTCGCGCACCACGGTCTTAGGCAGCCTATACTCAGGAATGCCATACATCAGCACGCCGCCCGGCTCGTTCTGCCCCTCGAAGATGGTCACGTTGAAACCCTGCCGGGCCAGGTCGCCGGCCACGGTAAGTCCTGCGGGGCCCGATCCGATGACAGCCACTCGGCCACGGGTCTTCTGTGGTAGTCGCTCGCGCGAGAGGCGCATCTTGGTGTCAAAGTCGGCTACAAACTGCTCTAGCTTTCCTATCTGCACGGGCTTTCCCTTCTTGCCCAGCACGCAGTGGCCCTGACACTGCTTCTCGTGGGGGCACACTCGGCCGCAGATGGCGGGCAAGTTGCTCTTGGCGTTGATGATGCTCATGGCGGCTCCCATGTTGCCCATGGAGAGCTCGTGCACGAAGTCTGGAATGTCGTTCTCGATGGGGCATCCCTTCCTGCACTGCGGCACCTTGCAGTGCAGGCATCGCTTGGCCTCCTCAATGGCCTCGTGGGTGGAGAATCCTTCGTTTACCACCTGGAAACCATTGGGCTGCTCGGTCGGCTGCTGGTTGTCACACTGCTGCTGGTTGTCGATATCTTTCTGTTCTGTCTGTTCGCTTGTCATGATGATTCCTTTTATTATCGTTTTTTACTTTTTTCGTAGTTTGCAGCTGCAAAGTTACTAATAATATTCCAAACACGGCCTCTTTGCCCCCAAAAACATCACGAAAACGTTGCACATTTCAAATAATAGACTTATTTTTACACCAAATACATGATAGAACGATAAAGCTGCATCAACAGAACATAGAACAAGAAGAGAGGCGACAAAAGTCGGAAGCCGCTGTTCATCGCCACATAAATGTCTGTGACACTGCGGAACCGCTCGCTCATCCAGCCATAGCTCGCTCCCATCAATATGAGCACAAGGCATACGTAGGGCACCAAGCTGCGAGTGAAACTGCTGGGCATCAATCCCCCCAACACGTTCAGCAATATGGCATGGGGAACAACGGTAAGGGCCAGCATCAACAGAACAGCCATAAGAAACTCCACCAGAATGAGACGCAACGCTGTGCGCTGTCGGTATTCCGAACTGTCATAGCGCAGAACACCGCACTGTCTCACCATTCCGGCGGCAAAACTCGCCAGCACAATCCACACCAGCCAGGGCGTGGCCAGCATGTCCGTGAAATTGCCACAAAACCAACGGATTCCCTCGGCATTGGTCAGCGAGCGCGTGAATACATCGGGCATCGCAGCCATCAACACCCACGAAGCCAGCACCACCAGCACCTGGGCCACAGCCAGTCCAAGAGCCAGACAAGCCAAAACTTTCTGTATTCTCATGCTAAAAACTATCCTTATTCCGCATCCGCCTGCAAGTTGTCGATATCGAGGATGCGCAGCTCGCACGCCCTCACCACGAGGCGGGTGGCATTCACTCCCACCCCGTTGTTGCCGTCGGGGAAAAGCTTCTGCACAAGCTCGGCCTGGCGCTTCTCCAAGCTCTTTACGCCGAAGGGCATGCCGCGAAGATTAGTAATCTGCTCTTTCGTATAGCCCAGGGCCAGATGGCGCAGAAAACGCTCGTCGTATTCGTCAATCTCATAGTTGACCAAGGCCTCCTGTCGCATCAACTGCACGTTGACGCTGTGCTTGAACCGCTCCACGATCTTTTGTAGGATGGGTTGATTGAACACCAGTTTCTTTCCGCCCATGCAGCTGGCCACGTCGCCGCGGGTCAAGAGTTCGCCGCTCTTCAGAATGATGCCGTCACAACCGGCGTCGAGCACATCTACCCAAAGTTTCTCGTTCAGAATCTCGCCCGTGAAGATGAGCACCTTCAAGGCCGGATATTGCTCCTTAGTCTGCCGGCAGATTTCCACGCCCACGGTGGTGGAGCCGCCCAGCCCCAGATCGAGCAGTACAAGGTCGGGCATCTGCTGCTTGATGAGCCGCCAATAGGACATCTCATTTTCGGCCGTTCCGATAATCTCGGCCTCGGGAATGTCGGTCTTGAAAATACCCTCCGTTCCCTTGAGTTCCAAGGGTACGTCTTCTACTATTATCACCTTAAACTTTTCCATTTTTTCCTTATCTCGTTTTGTTTTATTCATTTTTGCGTTTTTCCCCCGGCACCATCGCCTCTATCCTCAGACATCCACCCTCACCCCTCGCAGCCTGGATACCGCAGCCGCGCAGATTGGTCATCTCGCCCATCTCCCTCACTATCTGCCGACAGAGCAGGTAGCGCAGGTCGCTGGTGAGCGGCGTAAATAGCTGAGCATGCAGCGAGGCATCGTAGTTCACGTCCCTCTGCTCCACATAGAGCTGGGCATAGCGCGAGTCCAGGCATCCGCTCGTTCCCAGCACGGCGTTGCGCGAGTCGCCCTTCATTAGCTCGCCGAGCCAATGAAAGAGGAACTCGTCATACTTCACGTTTCCCTCCACCTGCTCCATCGCCTGGGCACTGAGCATGGCATAGAGCGACTTATAATAGTCAACCAGCTCGGAGAGCGAGTCCACGTCGGTGGGGTTGCCGTCCACGAGCTGCCGGATGCGCGAGGGATAGTACATCGTCTCATGCTTGAGCGTGGAGAGGCAGTTGTCCAGCACCGAGTTGGAGATGTGCAGCTTGTCGTTCTCATACTCGGCCCTGTGCAGCTCGTCCTCCGCCAACTCCAGGTTCAGCTCCTCGCTGACCGCATCATTCACGCTCTGCCTCCTGGCCTTCTCCACCACGGAGAAGCGATAATTGAGCACATGGCGATAGTAAAACAGATAGTAGGCAAGGGGCAGCTGTAACAGCAGCAACACGAGCAGTATCACGGCTACCGTCTTCGAGTTTTTCGACGACTGCATAGTGCGCACGTAGTCGTCGAGCGTGCGGTCGGCACTGCGTTCTCGGAAGAGCTGGGTATACACCTTGTTGTTACTCTCATAGAGCGTCCACCTGTGCAGGGCCAGGGCCGCCACGGCACTCTCATTGCGCAGGTCGAGGATCACGTCATAGCTGGTGGGCAGCCCGTCATGAAACCACTTAATCTCGGCGGCCTCGCCCACCTGCGGATTCCTCACCATCAGGTATTTGCCATCCGGATGACGCGACAGGTAATATTGGTTGAGATAGTGACGCGCCGAGTCGGCGAAGGAGAGTGTGCGCTCGTAGGTGGCATTGATGTTGCTGAAATAAGCACTGTCGGCGAAGGCATCGGCCCGGTCCAGAAGGGGCGATGCGGCTGCTTTCTCCCCGTCATGACGATGCTGCACGCCAGAGGCCTTGTTGGCCCAGCCACTCATGGGCACCAGGAAGAGCACAAGGCCAAGAAGTAAAGTCCCCACCACCTTGCGCCGCAAGCCGCAGGGCAGGCGGAAGGAAAAATTCGTGCCACGTCCCTCCTCGCTCTCGGCCCTTATCTGGCACACTGCGAAGAGGCTGCTCATCTTTTTGTATTTCTCGATGATGCCCTTGCAGTTGAGGAGTCCAAAGCCATGCCCTCCCGTATAGGTGCGGTCGAAGACATGGGACAGTTCCTCCTCGCTCATTCCTGCCCCTGTGTCGGAGATGGTTATTTCCACATATCCCCCTTTCCCGACGGTCTCAACGGCCTGTGCACCCACCGACACCCGGCCTCCCGAGGGGGTAAACTTGCGGGCGTTGTCGGCCATGGTATTGATCATGAATAGCGTGAGAGTGCGATCGGCCTTCACCCATGCGTCTGTGGGCTCCACGTCCAGACTGATGCCCTTCATCTGGAAGCTCATCTTGCCCTTGGCCACGATGTCGAAGAGCAGCTGCAGCGGGAAACTCTCGATGCGGAGGCTCAGGCTACCCTGGCGCATCTGTATCCACTGGGTGAGCACCTCGTTGTATTGGTTAATCTTGGCGGCCAGCTCAGAGATATACTGGTAGCGCTCCCTTCTCACTGTCTCGCTCTCCCCGCCCTCGCGCAGGCGGTTCACCTCCAGTATCATGCGGTCGATGAAGGGCGTGATGCTATTCACGAGCGACACCTTGGCCCGCTGCTCCAGATTGCGTTTCTTGCCCTGCTCTATGTGCTGGTTGGTCACGGCTAGCTGCTCCAGCACCTCCTCCTTCTTCTCCCTCAACTCATTGATTTTCCTCTCGTTGTCCCGTTTCCATTCCCTCAGTGGGGAGAGCAGGTCATCGATGGTTTTCTTCTTCAGATTCTTGCGCTTCATGCGGTCGAACACCAAGAGGAGCCCCAGCAGCAGCACAATCATCCCCACCACAGCCGTAATCATCCAGTTGAGCTGGGCGGCGTTGGTTTCCAGCAGGGCCGCCCGGGCCTCCAACTGGCGGTCTTGGCGCGACATTTCCTGCAGGTCGAGATAAATGTTGCGATTGTAGTCACTCTTGGGCTTGTCGTCTACGGCGGAATATACGAGGCTCAGCCGCTCCCGGATGGAAGCCACGAGGTCGGGGGCCTGGCAGATGGCCGAGTTGTCGTCGAGGGCATGGTTAAGGCATTCAGCCGCAGAGGCGTAATCGCCTATCACCCAAAAACATTCGGCCAGTGTGCGGTAAGCACCGGCCGTCTGGTAAACGTCGCCATAGGAGGAAAAAAGGTTGAGAGCCCTCTGCGCCAGGTTGCCGGCCAGCAAATGCTGAGGCATCTGCTCAGTGTTGAGATATTGGAAAGCAGGCAAGTTGTTTTTCACCAGAAAATCGCTCACTTCCCCTTTCTGGAGGTGCTCGCTGATGGCCTGCAAGGCGTTGGCCTGCCAGTAGGGATAGGGGTTCTTGGAATTGCTGGCCAGCATATAGCATTCAATCAGGCGGTCGAACTCCAGCTGGTTGATTTCATTGACGCTCCCGTTGACATAGGCTCCACCGGAGCCGAAGTTGTAAAGATAGTTGAGATACTGGGCCGTGTCTTGCTCCAGCTCGTCGGCATCCAAGTGGCCGAGGGCCTGCTGCATGGGTGCATCGAGACCCACGTAATAAAAATAAGTGGCATCTACGATGTCAAATTCCGACTTGGCGTAGACGGCTCGGTGCTGCTCCCTAGGAGGCAGGGTACTGGCCTCCTCGCCTATCCTGCGCAGTCGCTGCTTTGCCTTCTCGCGATAAGAATAAAAGTCTTTGTTGTGGGCCTCTCGCTGGCAGAGGCGCATACTCTGCACGTCGGCGATGAGGATTTCTATCTGGTGGTCGCTCACCTCGCCCACCTTCTCCAACCATTGCTTGGCCTTGTTATAGTCCATCTTGGCCATAGCCACAAAGGCCAAGTTGTTGCAGGCCTCGGCATAGCCTGCGGGATAGTCGTCGGCAAGTCTCAAGGCTTTATAGGCCAGCAGCTTGGTGGAGTCTAGGTTACGGTAATGATAGGCATAGGAAAGAGCGTTCAGCCTATCCACCTCGCCCTTATGCGAGGGCGAACAAGCCGAAAAACAAGAAGCCGCCATCGCCACCGAGGCGATGGCGGCAAAGATTCTATCAAAATAAATCTTGATCAAGAATTGCCAACCGAAAATTTATCCGCGGGCCTTGGCGATATAGCCGAGAGCCTCCTGGCACTTTGCGGTGATTGCAGCCCAATCCTGAGCGGCCACGGTATCCTTGGGGAAGAGCTTGGAACCCATGCCCACGCAGAGCACGCCAGCCTTGATCCAAGGAGTGAGGTTCTCCTCTGTAGGCTCCACGGCACCCGTCACCATGATGTTGCTCCAGCGCAGAGGAGCCATCACATTCTTGACAAACGAAGGACCGCCCACATTGCCTGCGGGGAACACCTTTGTAACGTCGCAGCCAGCGGCCTGGGCGTTGTTGATTTCCGTCACCGAACCACAACCTGGCGAATAAGGCACCAAGCGACGGTTGCAGACGGGAGCAATCTCGGGGTTGAAGTTAGGACCAACGATGAAGTTGGCGCCCAACTGGAGATACAAGGCAGCCGTGCCTGCGTCAATGACTGTACCAGCTCCAAGAATCAACTCGGGGCACTCCTTGTCGGCCCACTTCACCAACTCACCGAAAATTTCGTGGGCGAAATCGCCACGATTGGTGAACTCGAACACGCGAACTCCACCCTCGTAGCAAGCCTTGATTACGTTTTTACAAACCTCTACGTCCTTATTGAAGAACACAGGTACCATACCAGTCTCTTTCATGGCTGCCATCACCTGCATTTTGCTAAACTTTGCCATTATTTTTATGTTTTATGTATAATGTAAATGTTTGATTATCGCTGTACGCGGCCATTTGCGTTGCCACCGGCCAGGCTCTCCACCTCGTCTACGGAAACCAGGTTGAAATCGCCAGGGATAGTGTGCTTCAAGGCAGATGCAGCCACGGCAAACTCAAGAGCCTCGCCCTGAGTCTCCTTGGTCAAGAGACCGTGGATCAAACCGCCAGAGAAAGAGTCGCCACCGCCCACGCGGTCGATGATGGGATTGATGTCGTAGTGCTTGCTCTGATAGAACTCCTTGCCATCATAGATAAGAGCCTTCCAACCGTTGTGAGTGGCCGAGAGTGATTCGCGGAGAGTGGAAACCACATACTTAAAGCCAAACTCCTTCATCATGCCCTGGAAGATACCATAGTAGCCCTCTGCATCTGTCTTGCCGCCCTCTACGTCGGCATCTGGCTTGAAGCCCAGACAGAGCTGCGCATCCTCCTCATTGCCGATGCATACGTCTACATACTGCATCAAGGGGCGCATCACGGAGATAGCCTTTTCCGATGTCCACAGCTTCTTGCGGAAGTTGAGATCTACCGACACCGTCACGCCATGACGCTTGGCAGCCTCGCAAGCCAACTTGGTAAGCTCTGCGGCCTTGTCACTGATGGCCGGGGTGATGCCGCTCCAGTGGAACCACTGTGCGCCCTCCATAATCTTGTCGAAGTCGAAATCAGATGGGTCGGCCTCTGCGATAGCGCTGTGGGCGCGGTCGTAAATCACCTTGGAAGGACGCATCGAAGCACCAGTCTCTGCATAATAGAGACCCACACGGTCACCACCACGGGCCACAAAGTCTGTATTCACGCCATAACGACGGAGACCGTTCACGGCAATCTGTCCAATCTCATGCTTTGGCAACTTTGACACAAAGTAAGCCTCATGCCCATAGTTGGCCAAGCTCACAGCCACGTTGGCCTCGCCACCGCCAGGGATGATGCGAAGTGACTCACTCTGAATGAAACGGTCGTTGCCCTCGGGTGACAAACGAAGCATAATCTCGCCTAATGTTACTACTTTAGCCATTGTTTGATAGTTTTAATTTATTGTTTTTATTTTGTTTGTTTATAGTCGGAATCTATATTCGAGGGCAAAAATAACCATAATTTCTCGAATAAAGAAATAAAATCATATTTTTTTTTGTTTTTCGTGCAAAAAAATGGCTGTGCATTCGCACAATTCATTTTTTTGTTGTATTTTTGTGCCGAAATTAAGGTTTGTGGCCGAACACAACCAACCTTCTTAATACTAATTGGGTCGACGCACAGCGAGAACGAGACAAACCGACATTAATAAAAGGTTCGCGCGAAGCAAAGACCAACAGACAAGGAACTATGGCCGAAAAAATCAGAATTAAGGATATCGCCGAGAGAGCCGGTGTATCGGTAGGCACAGTGGACAGAGTGCTCCACGACCGCCCCAACGTGTCGAAGCCGGCACGCGATAAGGTGGAGAAAGCCCTCAAAGAGATGAACTATCAGCCCAACATGTATGCCAGTGCCCTGGCATACAACAAATCGTATACCTTCTACATGCTTATCCCCAAGCACGAATCGGAGGCTTACTGGGAAGAGATTGAGGAGGGGGCGAAGAAATGCGAGGAGACCCGCCGCGACTTTCACATCGACGTGGGAATCACCTTTTTCGAGCGAAGCAACGAGGAGTCGTTTCGCAAGGCCGGGCTCGACATCCTGGCACAAGAGCCGGAAGGCGTCATCGTGGTTCCGTCGTCGTTGGAGGTGACGCGCGAGTTCACGGAAGCACTCCACAAGAGAAGCATCCCCTTCATCCTCCTCGACTCCTACATGCCCGACCTGCGCCCCCTGTCCTTCTTCGGCCAGGATTCGTTCTGCTCGGGATTCTTTGCCGCCAAAATACTCATGATGATAGCGGCGAAAGAGACGGAGATCATGCTGATGAGACAGACCAAAGACGGAAGAGTGGTGAGCAAGCAGCAGGACAATCGAGAGGTGGGCTTCCGCCACTACATGCACGACCACTTCCCCAGCGTGAAGATCTTCGACCTCGACCTGCCGCTAAACGGGTCGCGCGCCGAATATGCCAAGATGCTGGAGAAATACTTCGCCGACCACCCCGACACCCACCACTGCATCACCCTCACGTCGAAGGCCCACATCGTGGGCGACTTCCTGCTGAAGGCCAACCGCCGCGACGTGCAGATCATGGGCTATGACATGGTGGAGAAGAACGCCCGCTGCCTCAGGGAGGGCAGCATCTCCTTCCTCATCGCCCAGCATGCCTACATGCAGGGCTACTCGTGCGTGGAAACTCTCTTCCGGGCTATCGTGCTCAAAAAGAAGGTGACTCCGGTGAACTACATGCCCATCGAACTGCTCATGAAGGAGAACGTGGACTTCTACAGAAGGACACAGTTGTAAATCGAGTATTATACATAAACTATAAAAACTATCTACAGATGAAACTATCAAGCTTTATCAAAATCAACCCTGCCGACTCGGTAGTGGTTTGTCTGCGCCCCATGAAGAAGGGCGAGACCATTGAGGTGGATGGCAAGACCATCACCCTGCTGCAGGACACCCCTGCCGGACACAAGGTGCTCATCGACGATGCACCCGAGGGAAAGGACATCATCAAGTATGGCTACCCTATCGGACACGCAAAAGCAGACCTGAAGGCAGGCGAATGGGTGAACGAGAACAACCTCAAGACCAACCTGGCCGGAACCTTGGAATACACCTACAACCCCGTGGGCGAGCAGCTGAGCATCGCCCAGGAGAATCGCTCGTTCAAGGGCTACGTGCGCAAGAACGGCGAGGTGGGCGTGAGAAACGAAATATGGGTGGTTCCCACCGTGGGCTGCGTGAACGGCGTGGCCGAGAAACTGGTGGAACTCCTGAAGAAGGAGACCGGATGCGAGGGCGTAGACGCCATCCATGCCTGGCACCACAACTTCGGTTGCTCCCAGCTCTCGGGCGACCACGAGAACACACGCAAGGTGTTGCGCGACATCTGCCTCCACCCCAACGCAGGTGCCGTATTGGTGCTCTCGCTGGGCTGTGAGAACAACCAGCCCGACGCCTTCATGGAAATGCTGGGCGACTATGACAATGACCGCATCAAGCTGCTCGTGACGCAAAAGGTGGAGGGTGACGAAGTAGAGGAGGGAATGAAAATCCTGCGCGACCTTTACCAAACTGCCAAGGCCGACAAGCGAGAGGATGTGCCGGTAAGCAAACTGCGCGTAGGCTTGAAATGCGGCGGATCAGACGGATTCAGCGGCATCACGGCCAACCCATTAGTGGGCGAGTTCAGCGACTGGCTGGTGGCCCAGGGCGGCACGAGCATCCTTACCGAGGTGCCGGAGATGTTTGGCGCGGAGACCATCTTGATGAACCGCTGCGAGAACAAGGAACTGTTCGACAAGACCGTACACCTCATCAATGACTTCAAGGAATACTTCCTCAGCCACGGCGAGCCTGTGGGTGAAAACCCATCACCGGGCAACAAGGCCGGCGGCATCTCTACCCTGGAGGACAAGGCACTGGGCTGCACCCAGAAATGCGGTCGCGCCCCTGTGAGCGGTGTACTGCAATACGGCGACCGATTGGCGACCAACGGTTTGAACCTCCTCTCCGCCCCGGGCAACGACCTCGTGGCAGCCACAGCGTTGGCCTCGGCCGGATGCCAGCTCGTGCTCTTCACCACAGGCCGAGGCACCCCATTCGGCACCTTCGTGCCCACGATGAAAATTTCCACCAACAGCAATCTGGCCAAGAACAAGCCCAACTGGATCGACTTCAACGCAGGCGAGCTGGTGGAAGGCACGGAGATGAAAGACCTCGTGAGCAAGTTTATCGACAAGATCATAGCCGTAGCAAGCGGCGAGGAAGCCCGCAACGAGTACAACGGCTATCGCGAAATCTCCATCTTCAAGAACGGAGTGACGCTTTAATATATAATTTACAAATGTATAATGTTTAATGAATTGTTGATGTTCCAACTAATCATTAAACATTATACGCTAATCATTTGACACCCAACATTCATGAAAAAAGGACTGCTGGCGCTCTCGCCATTGATTTTACTGATAGGAATGATTGCCCTCTTCACCTGCTATTCGGCCGATGAGAGCCATAAGGACACCAACCTGTCGCTCACCGTGGCCTTCATGGTGTCGAGTATCTACGCCGTGGCCATATCCGGCGGCATGCCCGTGAAGAAGCGCATCGACACCTACAGCCGGGGTGCGGGAGCCAGCAACCTGATGCTCATGCTGTGGATATACGTGCTGGCCGGCGCATTCGCAGCCTCGGCAAAGGCGATGGGGGCCGTAGACGCCACTGTCAACTTCGCTCTGAGCGTATTGCCGGCCAATATGATATTGCCGGGGCTCTTCCTGGCCGCCTGCTTTATCTCCCTCTCGATAGGCACCAGCGTAGGCACCATCGTGGCCCTCGTACCCATTGCGGCAGGCCTGGCCAACTCCGTCGGCGCCAACCTGGCCCTCACCGTGGCCATCATCGTGGGAGGAGCCTATTTCGGCGACAACCTCTCGTTCATCTCCGACACCACCGTGGTGGCCACCCAAACGCAGGGATGCAGCATGAGCGACAAGTTTAGGGTCAACGCCCTCATCGTGGTGCCGGCCGCCGTGCTGATACTCATCGTCTATGCCGCCCTGGGCGCGGGCACCAAGGCTCCAGCCCACATCGAGGAGGTGGCCTATGCCAAGGTGCTCCCCTACCTCGTAGTTTTGGTCACCGCCATCGCCGGCATGAACGTGATGGCCGTACTCACCCTGGGCACCCTACTCTGCGGAGCCATCGGCATCATCGGACACTGCATGGGGCTGCCCGGCACCTACGACCTCTTCGGATGGTTCTCGGCCATGGGCAGCGGAGTCATCGACATGGGCGAGCTCATCATCATCGCCATGATGGCCGGAGGCATGCTGGAAATCATACGCGAGAACGGAGGCATCGACTTCGTGATCAGCAAGATAACAGCCCACGTGGGTAGCAAGCGCGGAGCCGAACTGGCCATAGCCGCCCTGGTATCGATGGTGAACATCTGCACCGCCAACAACACGGTGGCCATCCTCACCGTGGGCAACATCACCAAGAACATCGGCGACAAATATGGCGTTGACAAGCGCAAGGCAGCCAGCATCCTCGACACCTTCTCGTGCACCGTGCAGGGCCTCATTCCCTATGGCGTGCAGATGCTCCTGGCCGCGGGTCTGTCGGGCTTGAGCCCTATAGCCATTATGCCCTACCTCTACTATCCGGCGGCCATCGGCGTGGCAGCCTTGCTGGCCATCCTCTTCCGATACCCCAAGAGGTTCAGCTAAAAAACAAGTATTAGATTCTTACATACCAAAACAGAGAAAACGATGGACTTTTTACAAAGAAATCTTTTCACGAAACTGCGCTCCGAAAACTTCGGCAGCGAGGAGGAGATGGAGCCGATGACCACCTTCAAAAAAAAGAAGATAGCCCAGATGATGAAGAATCTGAACGACATACCTGCCGGGGAAGCAAGCATGAGCAACGGATTCCTCAACCGGCGTCTCGTCAAGATACAGGAAGACGAGCGACACGCCATCGACACATCCACAGAGACGCTCGACCTGCTGCGCATCATCGTGGCAAACATCAACGCCATGCTCTCGGGCGGTGTGAACCTGAGCGGCATCATCCGACTGGGCAACTACCTGCGCACCAAAGGCCAGAAAGTGGACTTCGTGAAGCTGGAGAAATGGATAGACAAGCTGCGCATACAACGCATTTCACAGTTGGAAGGAAGCATCCTCATCACCTTCTTCGACTTCGAGAAAGACGAGATACCCTTCGTAAAGCACGTGGAGCCAGGAGCCTACAAGCTCACCCTGCGTTCGCTCTACTACAACATCAAGGACCAGCAGCAGATACAGTTCGCACAGACACAGAGCGGCTTCGTACACGTAACGGGAGGCACAATGCGCAAGAACTTGAGTCGCAGCATGAGATATCTGCAATACGCTCCCATCGAGACCATCAGCCATTTCCTGAACAATGTATTTAGGTCGCTATCTGAGATTGAAGAGTAAAATATATATAAAAATATATAGCCAACCGTACGAATATCAAGCGATTTTCGTACCTTTGCAGTTATGAAAAAAAATATTGTCAGCATCATCACAACCATACTGTCACTTGGAGTGCATGCACAAGTGCAATGCGAGGACACCTGCCGCCACGTACACGGCATAGACCTGAGCCACTATCAGGGCAACGTGTTCTGGGAAACAGTGGGCGACAACTCCAAGATGGCCTACGTGTACCTGAAGGCCACAGAAGGCGGAAACAACGTAGACAGCAAATACAAGCAAAACATAGATCTGGCTCATCGCTACGGGCTGAAAGTGGGTTCGTACCACTTCTACCGCGCTCGCATACCGCAAGAACTGCAGCTACAGAACTTCATGGCGCAATGCCGCCCCGAAGACCAAGACTTGCTGCCGATGATAGACGTGGAGACCAAGAGCGGAATGGCCACCGAGGAGTTTTGCGACTCCCTGACCAAGTTTCTCCACCTCGTGGAGAAGGCCTACAAGCAAAAGCCCCTCATCTATACGGGAGCCAACTTCTACGACCACTACCTCGTGGGCAAGATAGACAGCTACAAGCTCATGATAGCCCAATACACCAAGCGAGAGCCCGTGCTCAGCGACGGCAGAGACTTCGAGATGTGGCAGTATACGGGCAAGGGAAGGCTCAACGGTGTAAACGGATATGTAGACAAGAGCCGCTTCATGGGAAGGCACAAGCTGAGGGAAATCAGATTCCGCCACAGGTAACGCCCACCCCCGCATCATAACATTATAACACTAAACATTTAACACTACAAAAGAATTATGGCAATTATAAAGTGTCCAGAATGCGGACATCAAATCAGTGACAAAGCACCGACCTGCCCCAGTTGCGGTATAGAGATTGCAGGCAAGGTAACACAGTGCCCACATTGTGGCGAAATCTATTTCAACAACCTTGAGATGTGTCCAAACTGCCACGAACTGAACCCTTCGCTCACACGCATAGTCCAACAACCCCAACAGCAGTCAGCGGCGCAACCTCAAGTGCCCCGACAGATGCCACAGCCCGTGCCGGAACAAGTGCCCACGATTCCCGCCACGCCTCCCCTAGGCCCACATGGAGGCGGCACGGCTGGCCAAAAAATACCGGGCGAGAAAAAGAAGAGCAACCGCGGCGTGCTGATTGTCTCCCTCGTTTTCGCCGTGATCGTGTGCGGCATTATGTATTATTTCTATGATAACGCCAACAAGAACAAGGAGAAGGAAGCCTATGAGTATGCTATGCAGAGCAGCGACCCCATGGTGTTGCAGAGCTACCTCGACACCTACAAGGATGCAGAAGAGGCCCACCGCGACTCCATCATGGCACATCTCGACAAGCTGAAGCTGATAGACCAAGACTGGACCAACGCCGTGGTGAGCGGTTCGAAAGAAGCCTTGGAGACCTATCTGCAGAAATATCCCAACAGCCCCCACAAGCAAGAGGCATGCAGCAAGATAGACTCCATCGACTGGAATGTGGCCAAGGCCGCTGACAATGTGGATGCCTACCAGACCTACCTCGATGCCCATGCAGACGGTGCACACATAGAGGAGGCCGAGAATGCGATGAAGAAGGCCAAGGGACGCGACCTGCAGCCCGAGGAGAAAAGCATGCTGACCAGTCTCTTCCGCCAGTTCTTCCAGAGCATCAACTCCCGCGACGGCGATGGTCTGTCGGCCACCTGCGAAGAAATCCTCTCCTCGCTTCTGGGCAAGAACTCAGCCACCAAGGCCGACGTGGTGACCTTCATGAACAAGCTCTACAAGGACGACGTGGCCAACATGAACTGGCGCATCAACAACGACTATCAGATCAAGAAGCGCGAGATAGGCGACGGCGACTATGAATACCAGGTGCAGTTCACCGCCGTGCAGGCCACCGACCTCACCGACGGCACCCAGAGGGAAACCCAGTTCAAGATAAGTGCTATCGTATCGCCCGACGGAAAAATATCTTCCTTCAACATGTCGAAGGTGAACACAGAGGAATAATCTCGCACACATACATAAACATGCAGCAAGGGGGGATTATAGAAAAAAACTCCGATGGAAAAATCAAATTCCATCGGAGCTTTCTGTTTATTGCCCATTGCCATCAGGCATCCTTCATCTGTCGGAGCAGTTCCTTCTGCCGGTCGTTCAAGCCCGTAGGCAACTTCACATTGTAGGTGATAATCAAGTCGCCAAACGTACCATCGCCTCTGTCATAGCCCTTGCCACGAACACGTACCTTGGTTCCGTTCTGCGTCTCTGGTTTAATCTTCAACTTAATCTTTGAGCCATTGCTCAACTTGATGATACCCTCGCCACCGAGCAAAGCCGTATACATATCAATGTTCACATTCATATCCATCTCGCCATTGCTATGACGGGCATCTTGACCGCAACCACCGCCACAGCCACCAGTACCAAAGCCTGAGCCAGCTCCCGCATTGCCACCGAAACCACCGAAGCCACCAAAGCCAGTACCACCCTGCGAGGCGCGTGAACGACCGCCACCGAAGAGATTCTCAAAGAAGCTGGAAAAGCCTCCGCCTCCTCTACCAAACTGGCTGAAGTCGAATCCCTCGAAAGGATTGCCGCCCGCAGCACCGCCAAATCCGCCGGAACCGCCAGCGCCACCGAAGCCGCCAACATTCTTCCACTGCTCGCCATACTGGTCGTACTTGGCGCGCTTATCCGGATCCGAAATCACCTCATACGCCTCGTTCAGCGCCTGGAATTTAGCCTTCGCCTTAGGGTCGTTGGGGTGCAAGTCGGGATGAAACTGCTTTGCACGTTTACGATATGCAGCCCTGACATCCTTCTGCGGGATGTTCTTGTCTACACCGAGAATCTTGTAATAATCAACAAATGCCATATTATAAAACCTCCTATTTTTATGTTTTTAGCAAGTTTCCAACAAAAAGTATGCCTATTTCACTTCTTTTTTGTAATTTTGCAGAGAAATTCGGCGGCAGCCCCCATGAAGGCAACCCCTAACATATTAACAAATCATGATTTAAAATGAAACAATTAATGGCAG
Organism: Bacteroides fragilis; assembly: GCA_963630065.1. Classification (GTDB taxonomy): domain Bacteria; phylum Bacteroidota; class Bacteroidia; order Bacteroidales; family Bacteroidaceae; genus Prevotella; species Prevotella fragilis_A. The sequence continues at coordinate 53,936 of CAVGLH010000001.1, forward strand.
CGCTCCTCGTGGCGCTTACTTTCAACTCACAAGCTATGGCACAACAACGTACCGTAAAACTCAGAGTGATTGAGACCAGCGACGTGCATGGTTCCTTCTTCCCCTACGATTTCATCACACGCAAGCCCAAGTCGGGCACGCTGGCACGCGTATCGTCGTATGTAAAGGACCTGCGCAAGACCTACAAAGACAACCTCATCCTTCTGGAGAACGGAGACATTCTGCAGGGGCAACCTACCTGCTACTATTATAATTATGTGAACACCCAAGCACGCAACGTGGCTGCCGACGTGGTGAACTACATGAAATATGACGCCGAAGCGTTCGGCAACCATGATGTGGAGACCGGCCATGCCGTATACGACAAGTGGATCAAGGAACTGGACTGCCCAGTGCTGGGTGCAAACATCATCAATACCAAGACCGGCGAACCCTACGTGAAGCCATACATCATCCTCAACCGTGAGGGCGTGAAAGTGGCGGTACTCGGCATGCTCACCCCAGCCATCCCCAACTGGTTGACAGAGAACTTGTGGAGCGGCATGCGATTTGAGAACATGGTGACCTGCGCACAGAAATGGGTGAAATATCTTCAGGAAAACGAGAAACCCGACGTAATCATCGGTCTCTTCCATAGCGGAAAAGAAGGCGGTATCTCCACACCAGAATACGACGAGGACGCCTCGCTCAAGGTAGCCCAGCAGGTGCCAGGCTTCGACATGGTACTCTTCGGGCACGACCACACCCGCTGCAACGAGACCGTGACCAACATCGACGGCAAGCCAGTGCTCTGCCTCGATCCGGCCAACAATGCCAACAGTGTGGCCGACGCAGAAATCACTCTCATCCTCGACAAGAAGAAGGTGAACGGAAAGAAGCAATACGTGGTAACTGACAAGAAAGTGACCGGCAAGGTGGCTAATGTGACAGAATGTCCTATAGACGAAGACTTCATGAAGACTTTCGAAACTCAAATAGGCGAAGTAAACAAGTTCGTGAACGAACAGATAGGCACCTTCAAGAACACTATCTACAGCCGTGACGGCTTCTTTGGCAGCTCTGCCTTCAACGATTTCATCCTCAACCTGGAGCTACAGATTACCAAGGCCGACATAGCCTTCAACGCCCCATTGCAGTTCAACTCCGTCATCGAGGCAGGTCCTATCCATGTTTCAGACATGTTTAATCTCTACAAGTACGAGAACGGTCTCTACGTGATGCGACTCACGGGCGAGGAGATACGCAAACATCTGGAAATGAGCTACGACCTATGGGTGAACACGATGAAGAGCCCAGACGACCACCTGCTCCTACTCGACAACCAGACATGGGGCGACCAGCAACGACTGGGATTCAAGAATTTCTCGTTCAACTTCGACAGTGCTGCCGGCATCGACTACGAGGTAGACGTGACAAAGCCCAACGGCGAGAAGGTGAAGATATTGAGAATGAGCAACGGACAGTCCTTCGACGAGAAGAAATGGTATACCGTAGCCGTGAACAGCTACCGTGGCAATGGTGGCGGCGAACTGCTCACCAAGGGTGCCGGCATCCCTAAAGACAGTCTGGAAAGCCGCATCATCTATCGCAGTCCGCTAGACCAGCGTCATTACCTGATGGAGGAAATCAAGAAGATGGGCACCGTAGATGCCAAGGCCAACAACAACTGGAAATTCGTGCCAGAGGCATGGGTGAAGCCAGCTGCAAAGCGCGACTTCGAATTATTGTTCGGAAACAATAAATAACGCACGTCAAAACGCAAGCAATAAAAACACAACATCAAAATGAAATATTGGTTTATATTTTGCAAGACCGACCTCTTGCTTGAGAAGAAAGAAGACGGAACCTATACGATTCCATGCAGCGAGGAGAGCCCTATCGAGACCAAACCTTGGACTCACATCCTTAACATCACCCCTATGGAAGACGGCACCGAGGTGAAGACTTTCACCATCCCCGAGCCAGTGACTGGCAATCCACGCTACGAGATGTGCGGATTGCGCCCAAGCTTCTACAAGCTATCCCCCGAACTCTACCAGAAAGCTGGCAAATGCCAGGAACTGAACTACTGGGACATGAACACCCAGTATTGCGGCGTATGTGGCGCTCCGACCAAGATGGCCACCGACATCAGCAAGAAATGCACGGAATGTGGCAAACAGGTATGGCCTTCGCTCGCCACTGCCATCATTGTGCTCATCAAGAAAGATGACCAGGTGCTGCTCGTTCACGCCCGCAACTTCAAGGGAAATTTCGACAGTCTCGTGGCTGGATTCGTAGAGACCGGCGAGAGTCTGGAAGAGGCAGTACATCGCGAAGTGATGGAAGAGACAGGACTAACCATCAAGAACTTGAAATACTTTGGTTCCCAGCCATGGCCTTATCCTAGCGGCCTGATGGTAGGGTATTCTGCCGAATATGTAGATGGAGAAATCCACCTGCAGAAAGAAGAGCTATCCCGAGGCAAATGGTTTACCAAGGAGAACCTGCCGATATTGCCCGAAAAACTCTCCATCGCCCGCAAACTCATCGACGCCTGGCTGGAGGATAGGCTCTAAAAGAAACCAGGCATATACTTACGAGCCATCAGGTAATACCTGTAAGTCATCAGGCATATAAGCGAAAAACAAAACTATATTATAAATAAGGAATGAGTAACGAGAACAAAGAGAAACTGTGGAATGGCAATTACATCAAGGTGATGACCACCAACTTTCTGCTGTATTTTGCCTTCTACTTGCTCACCCCTCTCCTGCCACTTTATCTGAGTGAGACGTTTGGAACCACAAAAGACGTGATAGGCATCGTGCTGAGCGGATATACCGTAGCAGCCCTTGTCATCCGCCCCTTCAGCGGATATGTAGTCGACGGATTCTCGCGCAAGAAGGTGCTCATGACGTGCCTTTGCCTCTTTGCCATCTTCTTTGCCGGCTATATAGCAGCCAGCACCATCCTGATGTTTGCCATCTGCCGCACCCTGCACGGAGGCCCCTTCGGAGCCGTGACGGTGGCCAACAGCACTTGCGCCATCGACGTTTTGCCAGCCAGCCGCCGCAATGAGGGCATCGGACTCTACGGACTGAGCAACAACTTCGCCATGGCTATTGCACCATCCATCGGCATCTACCTTCACAATATGGTAGGTAGCTACATGGTTTTGTTTTGGTTGGCTTTCGTAGTGGCCATCGCCTCGGTAATCATCGCCGGGACAGTAAAGTTGCCGGAGAAGGAAATCGTGAAGAACAAGGAGAAGATTTCGCTCGACCGTTTCTTCCTTACCCGGGCATGGTTGCTCGCCATCAACATCGCCATGTTTGGCTTCTGCTGGGGCGTACTGAGCAACTATCTCGCCATCTACAGCAAGGAAGACCTCGGCATCACTGGCGGCACGGGCACCTATTTCGCCCTACTTTCCATGGGACTTTTCCTCTCCCGACTGCAAGGGCGCAAGGCTCTGAGCCAAGGTAAACTAACCCAGAATGCAGCCGAGGGAATGTTGCTCTCGCTCGTTGGATTCATCATCTTTGTGGCCATCAAGCACCCGATAGCCTATTACCTCTCGGCTTGCTTCATCGGACTGGGCAACGGACATCTCTACCCAGCCTTTCTCAACATGTTCATCAATGTGGCGCGCCACGACCAACGGGGCACTGCCAACAGCAGCATCCTTACGGGTTGGGACCTCGGCTTCGGCATCGGATGTCTACTGGGAGGTGTGGTGGCACAACACTTCGGCTACAGTGGCACTTTCTGGATGGTGGCGATAGAAAACGCTGCCGGCGTGCTTCTCTTCTTCATGGCTTCACGCAAGTTTTTCGAGACAAGGAGAAGAGAGTGAGACAAAAATATATGGACAAAAACGCACCAAAAAGGAGCTGGTTACAACAAAAGGCACTCTACCGCGGATGAGAAATCCATCGGAAGAGTGCCTTTTTGTATTTTATTGACAATTTCGATTAGAATGGGAGATCGTCTGTGCTACCGCCTTCGGCTGCAGGAGCTGCTGGCTGAGCTGGAGGGAACGGAGCTGTTGCACCACCAGCAGGAGCGGCTGGCTGAGCAGGAGCTGCAGCTGGAGCGGCACCCATTGGAGGGAATGGAGCACCAGGCTGCATGCCCCCCATAGCACCTGCTACGGCATTAGGGTCTACACGCTGAATATTCCAAGCACGCACACTGTTGAACCAACGACCCTGGTATTCGTGAGCATCCAAATCGAAGGAAACCAAGAGTTCCTCCCCACTTTGGATATTGAACTGTGCCAGGCGATCGGCGCCAAACACGTCAAAACACAATTTCTTAGGATACTGCTCGTGAGTCTCGATGACGAACGACTGAGCCTTCCACTCTCCTCTTGCAGAGACACCGCTTCTTTCAGGCAAAACGGCGATAACCTTTCCTTGTAATTCCATAATTTTATAGCAAATATTCTTTTTGACTGCGAAATTACAAAAAATACTCCGAAATTTAAAACTTTTCTCCAATTATTTTTGTCGGTCACCAATATTTTTTGTATTTTTGTACTCATAATTCATATATTAAATATAAATACTCATGAGATTTACAGTATCAAGTTCGGCATTGAGCAGCAAGCTCAACATGCTCGCAAAGGTTATCGGAAGCAAAAATTCGTTACCCGTCCTCGACTGCTTCCTGTTTCAGATAGCCAACGGTGAGATGACCATCGTTGCCAGCGACAACGACAACGTCATCAAGAGTTCCATCGCCCTGACGGAAAACGATGGCGATGGAGAATTCTGCGTGCCCAACCGCGTAATCCTCGACGCCCTGAAGGAACTACCAGAGCAACCGCTCAGCTTCGAGGTGGACCACGACACATACGCCATCCGAATTGCCTACCAGAACGGCCTCTACAACTTCACTGGGCTGAATGCCGAAGAGTATCCTCGCCCCCAAGGCATCGACGACGATGCCTGCACCACTGTGACCCTACCTACGGAACTACTCATCGACAACATCTCACGCTCGCTCTTCGCTTCGGCCAATGACGAGCTGCGCCCCGTGATGAACGGCATATACTTCGACCTGAAACCCGACGCACTCACCGTAGTGGCCAGCGACGGCCACAAACTGGTGCGCTCCAGAAACTTCAGCATCAAGAGCGAGATGCCTGCCGCCTTCAACCTGCCCAAGAAGCCAGCATCACTGCTGAAAAACATCCTGAGCAAAGACGGAGACGATGCCATCATCAAGTTTGACAACAAAAGTGCTGAAATCGCGTTTACGGACGGCCTGCTGAAATGCCGCCTCATCGACGGCCGCTACCCCAACTACAACTCCGTGATTCCCACCAACAACCCCAACCAGGCAACCGTAGACCGCAAAGCCCTGCTGAGCGCACTGCGCCGCGTAATGCCGTTTGCCAGCGAGAGCAGCCAGTTGATACGCCTCCATATCGAGATAGGCCTCTTCGAGATTTCATCTGAAGACATCGACTTCGCCACATCCGCCAAGGAACAACTCCCCTGCGAATACACAGGAACCCCCGTAAGCATCGGGTTCAAGGGCAGCAGCCTAATGGAAACCCTGAGTAACCTCTCCTGCGACAGCATCGTAATCCACCTGGCCGACCCCAGCCGAGCCGGCATCATCGTGCCAGCCGAGCCGACGGAAAACGAAGACATCCTGATGCTCATCATGCCTATGCTCCTCAACGACTAAGAGGGACATGGGCGAAGACAACAAGAAACTGACAACAAAAGACAATAAAAAGATAAAATGAAACTCAATCTCACCAAACCATTAATCGTGTTTGACCTGGAGACAACAGGACTCGACATGGTCAAATCACGCATCATACAAATCTCATACATCAAGGTGATGCCAGACGGCAAGGAAACACGCAAGAATCTCTTTGTAAACCCCGGTCATCCCATACCAGCCGAGGTAGTAGCCCTGACAGGCATATCGGACGAGGACGTGAAAGACGCCCCCACCTTCAAGCAGCTGGCTGCCACGCTGGAAAAGGAATTCACGGGCTGTGACTTCGCGGGCTACAACTCCAACCATTTTGACGTGCCCATGCTGGCCGAGGAATTCCTCCGCGCCGGCATCGACTTCGACTTCTCCAAGTGCCGCCTCATCGACGCACAAACCATCTTCATGAAGATGGAGCGCCGCAATCTGGCCGCCGCCTACAAGTTCTACTGCGGAAGGAAGATGGAGGAAGACTTCCAGGCCCACCGCGCCGACCAAGACACCGAGGCCACCTACCGCGTGCTTATGGGCGAGCTGGACAAGTACGCCCCCGGCATGCAAGAGGAGCCCGACCGCGTGCTCAACAACAACATGGACGAGCTGGCCGAATTCTCCAAACAGAATGCCAACGTAGACTTCGCCGGACGCATCATCTGGCAGGAGGTAAAGGACGCACAGGGCAACGTTGTAAAGGACGCCCAAGGCACCCCCTTGAAGCACGAGGTGTTCAACTTCGGCAAGTACAAAGGTATGGCCGTGGCGGAAATCCTACAGAAAGACCCTGGCTACTTCACCTGGGTGCTGGGCAGCGAATTCACCAACAACACCAAGCAAGTGCTCACACGCATCCGTCTGCGCGAGTTCAACAAACGAATGGGTAAATAAGCAGAAAATGTTAAAGGGAAAGAAAATCGTACTGGGCATCACGGGCTCCATCGCTGCCTACAAGTCGTGCCTCGTCATCCGCGGCCTCATCAAGCGAGGTGCCGAGGTACAAGTGGTCATCACGCCGGCAGGCAAGGAGTTCATCACTCCCATCACCCTCTCGGCGCTCACCCACAAGCCCGTGGTGAGCGAGTTTTTCTCGCAGAGAGACGGCACATGGAACTCCCATGTGGACCTGGGCCTGTGGGCCGATGCCATGGTTATCGCCCCCTGCACCGCCTCAACCCTGGGAAAGATGGCCCATGGCATCGCCGACAACATGCTCATCACCACCTATCTGTCGATGAAGGCCCCCGTCTTCATCGCCCCGGCCATGGATCTGGACATGTACAGACACCCCTCCACCCAAGCCAACCTGAAGACCCTTCAGGAATATGGCAACCATATCATCGAGCCGGAGTCGGGATTCCTGGCCAGCGGACTGGAAGGAAAGGGACGGATGGAAGAGCCAGAGGTTATCGTGGATTACCTGGACAGATATTTCGAGAGCATGGAGACCAAGAGCCCCATCGACCTGAAAGGCAAGAAAGTGATGATTACGGCCGGACCCACCTATGAGAAGATAGACCCCGTGAGGTTCATCGGCAACTACTCCTCGGGCAAGATGGGATTCGCACTGGCAGAGGAATGCCTGGAGCGAGGAGCCGAGGTAACTCTAATAGCGGGTCCCGTGGCACTGAGCTGCAGCCCCGCCATCCGGCGCATCGACGTGGAGAGCTGTGAGGAGATGTATCAGGCCGCTACACAAGCTTTCGCCGACAGCGACGCAGCCATCCTCTGCGCCGCCGTGGCCGATTTCCGCCCCAAGCACACCGCCAACAAAAAAATCAAGCGTGAGAAAGACGACCTGGAGCTGACACTCGTGCCAACGCACGACATCGCCGCAGCCCTGGGACAGATAAAGCAAGAGTACCAGCGAATCGTGGCCTTCGCTCTGGAAACCAACGACGAAGAGGCCAACGCACAGAAGAAGCGGAAGAAGAAGAACGCCGACTTCATCGTGCTCAACTCCACCCGCATACCAGGCACTACGTTCCGCACGGACGACAATCAAATCACCATCATATCGGAAGAGGGCAAGAAAGAGTATGAGAAGAAACCGAAGACAGAAGTGGCTCGCGATATCATTGACGAGCTGGCTCATAGGCTTTAGCACCACGACAGCCACGGCACAGGAGCTGCAGGCCAAGATTACCATCAACCATGCCCAAATACAGGGCACGGAAAATGGCGTATTTGACAACCTGCAGCAAACGCTAGAGCAATTCGTGAACAACAAGCAATGGACCCCGCTGCAATTCAAGAAAAACGAGCGCATCCCATGCAATTTCAACATCACCGTAACCAAGTATGACAAGGCGAGCAACCTGTTCACCTGCAAGGCACTCATACAGGCCAACCGCCCTATATACAACTCGGCCTACACATCCACATTATATAATAATGTGGACAATGACTTCGCATTCCAGTTTGCCGAGTACGACCAAATAGAGTTCAACGAGGAACAAGTGGACAACCAACTCACTGCACTCTTCGCCTACTATGCCTATCTCATCATCGGACTCGACCTCGACAGCTTCTCCCCCATGGGCGGCGAAGACGTGCTGCAGCAGTGCATGACCCTAGCCAACAACACACAGAACATGGAGTTCGCCGGATGGAAAGCCTTCGGCGACACCCGCAATCGCTATGCCATCATCTCTGACTACACCGACGGAGCCATGGCTCCCTTCCGCCAGCTACAGTACGACTACTACCGCAAAGGCCTAGACGAGATGGCCAACAACGCGGAGCGAGGCCGCACAGAAATATCCACCGCCCTGGAGGAAGACCTGAAGAAGGCAAAGGAGAATAGACCCCTGAGCCTACTGCCGCAGATATGGACCGACTACAAGAAAGACGAGCTGAGCAACATCTACCGGGGGCACGGCACCCAGAAAGAGAAAGAGAAGGTATACAGCATACTCAGCTCCATCAACCCCTCGCAAAACAGCTATTGGGACAAGATAAAGGAATAAACTAAACACATCATGCTCAAGCAATTATACATCAAGAACTTCACACTCATCGACGAGCTGAACATCCGTCTCTACCCCGGATTCTCCGTCATCACCGGAGAGACTGGGGCCGGAAAGAGCATCATCCTGGGAGCTATCGGACTGCTGCTGGGCAACCGCGCCGACACAAAATCCATCAAGGCAGGAAGGGACAGATGCGTGATAGAAGCCCACTTCGACCTCTCCAAGTACAACATGCAGGCCTTCTTCGACAACTATGACATCGACTACGACGGCCCCGACACCATCATCCGGCGAGAACTGACCGCTGCCGGCAAGAGCCGCGCCTTCATCAACGACACCCCCGTGCCGCTGACCCGGATGAGGGAACTGGGAGAGCAGCTCGTAGATATCCACTCGCAGCACCAAAACCTGCTACTGCAGAAGGAGGATTTCCAGCTGAACGTGGTGGATATCATCGCACAAGACGACCAACAGCTCCGAGACTACCAAGCCGACTACCAGGCCTACCGCAAGACGAAGCTACAACTGGACGACTTGAAGGCCGAGATAGCCAAGAACAGGGAAAACGAGGAATTCCTGCGGTTCCAGCAAAAGGAGCTGGACGATGCCCAGCTGCAAGAAGGCGAGCTGGAGCAGCTGGAGCAAGAATCACAGACGCTGAGCCACTCAGAAGACATCAAGACCGCCCTATACGAAGCTGACAACGCCCTGTCGGGAGACGAGGACAGCATTCTCGACAAGCTGAAGACGGCCACCACCCACCTGGAAGACATCAAGGACGTATATCCCAGCATGGCCGAAATAACCGACCGCATGAACAGCAGCTACATCGAGCTGAAAGACATCGCACAGGAGATAAGCGTCAGTGCAGACAGCGTAGACTTCGACCCCGGTCGACTCGACGCCATCAACACCCGCCTGGACCATCTCTACACCCTGCAGCAGAAATTCCACGTGGAGAGCATCGAGGAACTCATGGCTGTGAGAGACAACATCAGCCGCCAGCTGGAGCACATCGACAACGGCGACGAAGACATCGAGGAGATGGAGAGGAAGGTGGCGGAACTGCTGGCCAAGGCTGAGAAGACGGCCGCCCTGCTCACAAACCTGCGAACCAAGTCGGCCAAACAAGTGGAGACAGAGATGAAGAAACGCCTCGTGCCGCTGGGCATCCCCAATGTGCGCTTCGAAATATCATTCTCCGACAAACCACTGAGTGCCAACGGAAAAGACAAAGTGAGTTTTCTCTTCAGCGCCAACAAGAGCACCCCGCTCCAGCCCGTGAGCCAAGTAGCCTCGGGCGGCGAGATAGCCCGAGTGATGCTCTCGCTGAAAGCCATGATTAGCGGAGCTGTAAAATTGCCCACCATCATCTTCGACGAAATAGACACGGGAGTGAGCGGAAAGATTGCGGAGAAAATGGCGGAAATCATGGCGGAGATGGGCAATCTGGAACGACAGGTCATCTCCATCACCCACCTGCCCCAGATAGCCTCCATGGGCAGCCACCACTACAAGGTGCTGAAAGAGGAGACCGAACAGGGCACCATCTCGCACATGAAAGAACTCGCCCCACAAGAACGCATCGGGGAGATAGCCCAGATGCTGAGCGGAAGCGACGTCACAGAGGCCGCTCTGGCCAACGCCAAGGCCCTGCTGGAGAAAAGCAAACAATGATACTACATTTTTTAGAAAGACAGATGATTATGAAAAAAACATATATCCTCATGATGGGGCTGATGCTCGCTGCGTCGCCCCTCCACGCCCAGCCAGGAGCCGTACTGAAACTGGCCAAGAGCGTGTTCACACTGACTACATTCAATAAGAACGGAGACATCATTGCCTCCACGCAGGGCGTGTTCATCGACAATAAGGGCACGGCCATCAGCACCTTCAAACCATTCATCGGAGCCACCAAGGCAAGCATCGTAGACGCCTCAGGCAAGTCGATGGAAGTAGATGCCATCCTGGGAGCCGACGAACTTTACGACGTGGCCAAGTTTAGGATACAAGGCTCGACCATAGCCGCCCCCATCGCCCAGAAAGAATCCACGGCCGGAGAGAACGTATGGCTCGTGCCCTACTCCATCAAGAAACCTAGCTATCAGCAGGAGGCCATCAAGAACGTGGAGAAATTCAACACCTCCTACAACTACTACATCTTCAACGGCACCGCTGCCGAGAACGCCGTAGGCTGTCCATTCGCCAACAAAAGCGGACAGGTGATAGGCTTGATGCACAACAATGGTCAGGTGACCGCCATCGATGCCAACTTCGCCAAGCAGCTGAAAGTGAACGGCCTCGCCGCCCTTGACGCAGCCCTCAAGGAAACCGGCATCCGCACTGCCCTGCCCGACACCGAGCAAGATGCCATCACGATGATGACCCTGAAGAAGGGCCAGTGCACCACAGAGGAATACATAAAGTATGCCGACGAGTACATTGACAAATTCCCCACCTCGCCGTTCGGCTACAAGGTGAAAGCCGACTACTTCACCGACAAGGGAGAATATGACACCGCTGCCAAGCTGATGGAGGAAAGCATCAAGAAGTCGACCGCTAAGGACGAAGCCCACAGCAACTACGCCGACCTCATCTATCAAAAGATAGCCTACAAGGGCGACTCCACCTACACGGCATGGACTCTCGATAAGGCCATCGACGAGACACAGAAGGCCTACGCCATCAAGCCACAGCCCATCTACAAGCATCAAGAAGCCCAAATCAACTACCTGAAGGGCGACTTCCAGAAGGCCTACGACATGTTCATCGACCTCTTGAAGACCCCTCTCAACAGTGGGGAGCTTTACTACGAGGCTGCCCAGGCCAAGACCCATCTCAAGGCTCCAGACAAGGAGATAGAGGTTTTGCTGGATAGTGCCGTGAACGCCGGTAACCGAACGAACACCAGTGCCAACTACTACCTAGCCCGCGCCCAATTCCTCGCCGAGAAGAGCGAATACCGTCGTGCCCTCCAGGACTACAATATGTACGACTCCATCGCCCGCCCCGTGGCTCCCTCTTTCTACTACGTGCGCTACCAGTGCGAACTGAAGTTGCGCATGTGGCAGCAAGCCCTCGTAGACATTGCCCGCGCCTGCTACCTGGCTCCCCAGCAGCCCACCTACTTTGCCGAGTGGGCTAGCCTCGACCTCCGCGTGAAGCGTTTTGACGAAGGTATCAAGGCAGCCTTGCGCTGCATAGAGCTTGCTCCCGAGTATGCCGACGGATACCTGCTCTTGGGCTTGCTTCAAAAGGAGAACAACATGAAGTCGGAGGCTCTGAAAAATCTGGAAAAGGCAAAGGAGCTAGGCGACACGAGAGCAGAAGAGTACATAAAAAAGTTGAAATAATCAAAAAGATGGAAAAACATTTGGTCATTCCAAATATTTTCTGTACCTTTGCATCCACAAACTAAAAAGAGGATGGTTCCGTAGCTCAGTTGGATTAGAGCAACAGCCTTCTAAGCTGTGGGTCTTGGGTTCGAACCCCAACGGAATCACTACAAAGTGGAAAAATCTACAAATCGAAACGAAATTTATCTAATAGAAAGACGGATATAACCTCCTTAAAATAAGGAAGTTATATCCGTTTTTCTTGTTTGAAAGTTGAGAAAATAGGGATTGATGGCCTACGAAAACCAGTCGTAAACCAGTTTACGGACCAAAATCCCATAACTAACTGATAACTAGCATACTTGGCTACTCTTCGCAAATATTGACAAAAAATGGTGTGTTATCAAAATGTTATCAACCTACCTGAGTTCGGGATAAGAAATAGTACTTAAAAAAGTTGGTAATCTCCGATATT
>CAVGLH010000002.1:0-61200 GCA_963630065.1 Bacteroides fragilis
CCTAGACCCACTGATTAAGAGTCAGTTGCTCTACCAACTGAGCTAAGGGTGCATTTTCAATTAACAATCTATTTCCAAATGCGGTTGCAAATGTACTACTTTTTTCCCATTCCACCAAATTTTTTACGAACTTTTTTGTACAAAAGTAAAAAAAGGCACATAAAAAAGTATAATAACCTTGCTTATTCCAAATAATAATAGTAATTTTGCCCCACAGAAAATCATTTCCACAAAAACAAAACATTCACAACATGAAGAAAGTATTTATCATGGCAGCAGCCATCGCCCTGACCCTGGCCAGCTGCGGAAGCAAGACACAGAACAACACAGCAAGCAGCGACTCCACAGCCGCAGAAACCGTAGACACCACAGCCGCAGAGGGAACAGCCGAGACTTCTGCCGACGACGCCGCCCTCACCGACCAGGGCAAGGCCAAGGTGGCCAAACTGACCGCCGACCTGCAGAAAGCCATCGAGACCAAGGACAGCAAGGCAGCCGCAACCACACTCGCCAGCTTGCAGACCACCTACAAGAAACTCGTAGAAGAAGGAAAGATCGAGGAGGCCAAGGCTTATGGCAACGCCATCAAGAAAATCGTAGACGACAATGCCGAGGCCATCAAGAACGTGGCTGAAGGAAACACTACCGTGCTTCAACTCGTAGAAGGTGTGAAAAACCTCCCAACTTCGGCTGAAGCTACCGCAGAGCAAATCAAGTCGGCCATCAACAACGCTCCCGCCACCGCAAAGGCTGCCGCTGAGGCTGCCGCCACAAAAGCAGTGAGCGATGCCAAGACTGCCGCAGAGAACAAGGTGAACAGCGAGGTGAATAAGGCCGCCGACAAGGTGAACGCTGCCAAGGAAGCTGCCAAGCAGAAGGCTCAGGAAAAGGTGAACGAGGCCAAGCAGAAGGCCAACGAGGCCGTGAACAACGCTGCCAACAAGGCCATCAAAGACCTGCTGAAGTAATTTTTTTGGGCAAACGAACAAAAAAAGGGTACGACATCATTCCATTCTTGATGTCGTACCCTTTTTCTTATAGCGTATTGATTATTCCACGGTTGCGCCAAACGACTTGACATAGGTGATAGTCTTGCCCTCCAAGTTGGCAGGTTTCTTCCACTTTCCGCCAAGCAGACGAATGGTGGCTTTCTTGCCAGCCGGGACAGCATCCACGGCATCCTGCAAAGTCATGTAGTTGCCCCTACCCTGCGCAGACACCACATAATCATAGTGGCGCACGTGGGATTTCAAAGCCGGAACCGCCTCGCCAAGCGCATCGGCCAAGGCATTGGCCACCACGTGGGCTCCATAAACACTATAGTGGGTGTTGTCTTTCTTGCCCTTGGGCACCTGCTTGTTCTCGCCGGGCATGAACCACATGTGCAACTTGCGGCTGCCTTCGATGCCCATTCCCGCCTCAATGTCGTGCGTAATCTTGGTGGCATCGACAAAGGGTACTCCCATGGCCTTCGCCACCTTGCGAGGAGCCACAACATAGGCTCCGTGGGTGTCGATAAGCGTATCACTGTTGATGAGCTCCTTGCCATCGTAAGACTTGCTGCGCAACTTCTCGTCGTCATCGTTCTTCAGTTCCTCCGAGTAATAGCAACGCCGTACTACGCTGTTCAGAATTACGGGTATACCCCCCTTTGCACGCGTCTCGTTGACATAACGGGCCAAATGGGCATCAAAGGTGGTACCCGGATCGGTATGGCGGTCGGCCTTCGGCTTCTCGTCATTGTGACCAAACTGGATGAGCACATAATCGCCTGGCTTCATGCGGTCGAGTACTTTCTGCCACTTTCCCTCGTCGAGGAAACTCTTGGACGAACGGCCGTTCACAGCATGGTTGTCCACCAGAATCTTATCGTCGAAACATCCTTGCAACACCATACCCCAGCCTCGCTCCGGACTTTTCCTAAAGCCCGACTTCTCGGCTGCGGTGGAGTCGCCTATCACAAAAACTGTCGTGGTCTTCGTGCTGGACATCATCATGAGAGAAAGTCCCAGGCACGCAACCCATGGAAAAAACTTCTTCATCATTTCTTTATAGCAGCTATCAGTTCCTCGGCAGAAACCAAGGTCTGTTCTCCACTCTCCATATTCTTCAACGTCACCTTGCCGGCGGCCATCTCATTCTCACCTGCGAGAACCACAAACGGAATGCTCTTGGCGTTGGCATAACTCATCTGTTTCTTCATCTTGGCCTTGTCAGGGAATATCTCCGCACGAATTCCAGCCTGGCGAACCTGTCCCAAGACGGGCAGGCAATAGGCGGTCTCCGTCTCGCCGAAGTTGATGAACAACACCTGCGTGGAATTCACAGCCTCCTTGGGATAGAGGTCGAGAGCACCGAGCACGTCGTAGATGCGGTCGGCACCGAAGCTGATGCCCACACCGCTCAGCCCCGGAAGACCGAAGATGCCCGTGAGATTGTCGTAGCGACCACCTCCAGTGATACTGCCCATTGGTGTGTCGAGAGCCTTCACCTCGAAGATGGCTCCGGTGTAATAGTTCAATCCGCGTGCCAGTGTGAGGTCTAGCTCTATCTCGTTGTTCAGTCCGAGCGTCTTCAGTGTGTCGAGGATAAAGCGCGTTTCCTCCACGCCCTTCAGGCCTGTCTCAGACTCTCCCAACACCTTGGCTATCACCTCCAGTTTCTCATCGTTGGAACCAGAGAGTGAGATGATGGGCTGCAACTTGGCAATGGCCTCCTCCGAGATGCCGTTCTGGCGAAGTTCCTCGTTTACATTGTCGAGACCTATCTTGTCGAGCTTGTCGATGGCCACGGTGATGTCCACAATTTTCTCTGCCTCGCCTATTACCTCGGCAATGCCCGTGAGAATCTTGCGGTTGTTGATCTTAATGCAGACACGCACGCCAAACTTGGTGAACACGGTGTCTACAATCTGCATCAACTCCACCTCGTTGAGCAAGGAGTCGGAGCCTACCACGTCGGCATCACACTGATAGAACTCGCGGTAGCGACCTTTCTGCGGACGGTCAGCGCGCCAAACGGGCTGTATCTGATAGCGCTTGAAGGGCATCTGCAACTCGTCGCGGTGCTGCACCACATAGCGTGCAAAGGGCACGGTGAGGTCGTAGCGCAAGCCTTTCTCACAGAGTTTTGCTGCAAGTTTGAGCGAACCCAACTGGTGAATGTCCTCGTCGGTCACCTTATTCATATAGTCGCCCGAATTCAATATCTTGAAAAGCAACTTGTCTCCCTCCTCGCCATACTTTCCCATCAAGGTCTGAAGGGTCTCCATGGCGGGGGTCTCTATCTGCTGGAATCCGTAAAGGGCATATACCTCCTTGATGGTGTTGAAGATATAGTTGCGCTTGGCCATCTCCACTGGTCCGAAGTCGCGCGTACCCTTTGGTATACTTGGTTTCTGTGCCATTTTTCTACAATTTTATTTTCTTACAATCGTCTGCGCACGGTCAGGACCGATGGAAATAATACCTATCTTGGTCTCCAGGAATTCCTCCACGAATGCGATATAGTCCTTGAACTCCTGGGGGAACTGATCCTCGGAGGTGAACTGAGTCATGTCGGTCTTCCAGCCCTTGAACTCCTTGTAGACAGGCTCTACGTCGTCAATCTCGTAAGGGAAGTCGGTGGTCACCGAACCATCCTTCAACTTGTAGGCCACACAAGCCTTAATGGTATCAAAGCCGTCGAGCACGTCGCTCTTCATCATGATAAGCTCCGTAACCCCATTCACCATCACGGAATATTTCAGCTGCACAAGGTCGCACCAGCCACAACGGCGCTCACGACCAGTAACGGCTCCATACTCGTGACCCAGGTCTCGAATCTTGGCACCAGTCTCGTCGAAGAGTTCCGTAGGGAATGGTCCGGCTCCCACACGGGTGCAGTATGCCTTCATGATGCCATATACGTTGCCGATACGGTTGGGACCGATGCCCAGACCGATGCAAGCACCGGCACAAATGGTGTTGGAAGAGGTGACAAAAGGATAGGAACCGAAATCGACATCGAGCATGGTACCCTGTGCACCCTCGCAGAGGATGTCCTTGCCTGAACGGAGCACCTTGTTGATTTCCACCTCGCTGTCGATGAGCTTGAACTGCTTGAGATACTCGATGCCTTCCATCCAAGTCTTCTCCACCTCTGTGATGTCAAAGTCGGTATATCCCAAGCTGGCGATTGTCTTGAGATGAGCGGCCTTGTGAGCCTCGTACTTCTCCTGGAAGTTGTCGAGGATGTCACCCACGCGCAGACCCGTGCGGCTCACCTTGTCGGTGTAAGTTGGACCTATACCCTTGCCCGTGGTACCCACTTTATTCTTACCCTTGCTGGCCTCGATGGCTGCATCGAGCACACGATGGGTAGGCATAATGAGATGGGCTTTCTTGGAGATGTAGAGACGGCTCTTGAGGTCGTGACCGCTCTTTTCCAAGTCTTTGGCCTCGCCCATGAAGAGGTCGGGAGCCAAAACCACTCCATTGCCGATGATGTTCACCTTGCCACCCTGGAAGATGCCGGACGGAATGGAGCGGAGCACATATTTCTCGCCCTCGAACTCCAAGGTGTGACCGGCGTTGGGACCGCCCTGAAACCTGGCAATGACATCATACTTGGGGGTCAGCACATCGACCACCTTACCTTTACCTTCATCGCCCCACTGCAAACCCAGCAGGACATCAACTTTACCTGTGTTCATTGTGTAATATCTTATTTTTTTATTTCTTGCCGTTATAACTTGCCCATGTTGCGCTGGCGTGTCATCTTGGCCTGGCAAGTGCTGCACACGCCATAAATGTAGAGTGCGAAGGCATCGCGCCTGAAGCGGCGGAGCTTGGTTTCCATGACGGCATCGGCCACCCGCGGAGCCTGAATCTCCGTCACTCGGCCACACACGGTGCATACTTGATGCACATGATCCTCGTTGCTATAGCTGGCCTCATACTTGGTTCCGCCCACTAGATTATGCCTCACCACCAACCTCAGTTGGATGAACAGATGCATGGTGTTATAAAGCGTTGCACGGCTCACCCTAAAGTTGTTCTTCTCCATCTCGGCTCCTAAGTCGCTGAGCGTGAAATGCCCGCCTATGCTGTAGGCTGCGTCTAGAATGGCATATCGCTCGGGGGTTTTTCTATGCTGGTTGGTCTCCAGATAGGTATCCAACACCGCAAGCGCCTTGGCCTTCATTTCATCAGTCATATTTGTCACTTAGTTACATAAAACGCACAAAAGTAACAATAATCTACGAAATGGGGCAATTTTTAATTATAAAAAATCTAAAAAAGCCGCAATTCCTCATAGATGCGCTGCACGGGCAAGCCCATCACATTGAAGTAGCTGCCCTTCATGCCGGTGCAGCCTATATAACCTATCCATTCTTGTATGCCATAGGCCCCAGCCTTGTCGAAAGGCTTATAATGGTCTATGTAATAGGAGATTTCTTCCTCGGAGAAACGTTTGAACGACACTTCGGTGACAACGGAGAACGAACGTTGTTTCTCGACTGTGGTCAGGCATACACCCGTCACCACATGATGGGTCTTGCCGCTGAGCAGGCTCAACATATGATGGGCATCGGCCGCATCTTTAGGTTTGCCGAGGATCATTCCTCTCTTGTCATCACCGTTCCCCACCCCTTCTGCCAGAGGGGCTACCACCACCGTGTCGGCAGTAAGCACAAGGGTATCGGCCGCCTGCTCTATAACACTGCGGTAGGCTTCTGCTTTTTTACGACAGATGAACTCCGCCACGCCGTAGGCATCGAGGTCGGCCGGATAGCTCTCGTCGATATTCTTTATCACCTTCACCTCGAAAGGGATATCGAGACCGGCGAGCAATTCACGCCGCCGGGGCGAATTGCTCGCCAAAATAATCTTATACATAACTAATCTTGAATATGAATATCTATCATTACCAACCAAACGCCTTGGCGTCGGCCAACCACTTGCCCTGGGCACGCAACACCTGTTCCAAGATGTCGCGCCCCACTCCATCGCCGCCCTTGGCTGAGGAGACATAGATGGAGATGCCCTTGATATCAGGACAGGCATCGGCAGGACAGCAAGGACAGCCGCAATGGCGCATCACCTCGTAGTCGGGAATATCGTCGCCCACATAGACGACTTCCTCTTCCGACAGACCGTATTTTTCGAGATACCCACGGTAGGTGGTTATCTTGACGGCCGCCCCCATGAAGATGTCGTCCACGCCGAGGTTCTTGTATCGGAGGCGGATGGCCTCAGTGTTTCCTCCCGTGAGGATGGCGACACGGATGCCCATTTTCTGGGCCAACTGGATAGCATAGCCGTCCTTGATGTTGACAGTGCGAAGAGGCTCGCCCGTACTGGAAAGGGTGATGGTCTGACGGGACAGCACGCCGTCTACATCAAACACCACCGTCTTGATTTTATTTAAGTCGTAATTGATCATTGCTTTATTTATAGTTTTCTTGAGTTTAAAAGTGAGTCGGAGGGCAAAGCAAGTTCATGGATGCTCTTGCTCATCAACTCGTAGATTTCCCGAACGACGGCATCATCCTTGAGCAAAGCTACCTGCTTGGCGATTACATTCTCATCGTATCTCACGGCAGGTCCCGTCTGGGCCTCCTTGGGGGACATTGAGCGGATTTTCCCGGCAGTTTCGTCAATCAATGGCTGCATCACATCGAAAGGTATGCCATGATCTCGCAACACTTTCTCCGCCAGAGCATAGCAATGATTGACAAAATTGCAGGCAAAGACTGCGGAGAGATGCAGATACTTGCGGCCGGAACTTGACAGATGATACACCTTGTCGCTCAGCTGACGAGCAATCCCTTCAATCTGACACATGGCAAAATCGTCATTGGCCTCGACAAAACAAGGTATCTCGCGGAAATTGACACTACGAAGCTTGGAGAAGGTCTGCATTGGATAGATAACGCCATAATGAGACGCCTTGCCCAGAAACACATCCATCGGCATGGAACCCGCAGTATGCAGGAACACTTTGTTTTCCAGACTGTTCAATCTTCCACAAAGTGTGGCAACCAAGTTTTCCAACACACTATCTTTGACGGAAAACATGTACACATCTCCATCACCGATTACCTCAGAAAGGTCATCAACCGGATCTGCCCCTACAAGAGACGCCAATGCGGAAGCCGACTGCATCGTACGGCTATACACCTGCGCTACCTCGTGGCCAATGGCAACAAGTGCCTTTCCCAAATGGGTGGCAAGGTTGCCGGCTCCAATAAGCACTATTCTCATCTTTCCAATATTTTCTTTAATAAGTGCAAAAATACAAAAAATCAGCTAATAAGAGAGCAAAAAAGTTGTTTTTTATATTTAATTTATTATTTTTGCATCGTAAAATACAGAGACAAATGCCAGAAAACGCCAAACAGACTATGCGATATGGATAGAGAATACGACATCAGAACCTACACAAACTGCGAGGGACTGCCCCCACTCCTTAAAGGCAGTTTTTTCCACGGCCTGGAGCTCTTCAGAATCAGCGAGCGAGTGACAGGCGACACCCCCTTGATGGCCATAGCTATCAATGGAGAAGGGAATGTGGCAGGCCAATTGCTAGCCGTGGTGCATCGCCACCACATCTGGTTTCCACCTTTTATATATAAACATGCACACGCACACGGAGAAGGCATCTACAGGGAGGAGGCGGACGCAGAACGCATATTCCCATTGCTGCTGCGGGCAGTCACGCAAGCGTTGCGCAACCAACACTGCCTCTATATCGAATTTTCAGAGATAGAAAAGAAGATGTTCGGCTACCGCCACTTCCGCAATGAAGGATATTTCCCCGTGGCATGGCAGGAAATATACAATTCCCTACACAGCAAACCCCCCGAAGAGCGACTCACGGCAAAGGCCAGGAAACGCATCGATGCGGGAGAGAAAAAAGGTGTGGAATGCCATGTCTCCGCCGACCCGCAAGAGACGAGGCTGTTCCACAAACTATACAAGAGCTTCTATAGGATGAAGCCTCACAACTATGTGCCCTCCAAGGAATATTTCGAAGAAATAAGCCAAAGTTGCGGGGCAAGGTTGCTGGTATGCACAAAAGGCACCAAGATGCTGGGCGGATGCACCCTGGCCTTCTGCAACGGCGATGCCTACTTGTGGCACCTGGCAGCCCGGCGCAAGAGCTATCTGCCATTACATCCCGACACCGTCACCATATGGCAAGCCATCCGCTACGCCTACCGGACGGGCTGTCGCCACATACATTTCATGGACGTAGGTTTGCCGTGGAAACGTAATCCCTTCCGCAACTTCATACGCAGTTTCGGGGGAAAGCCCGTCACTAAATTCCGTTGGTTCAGGTTCAGCAACCCCTTCGTCAACAAGTTGCTCAAATGGGTCTACAAACAATAAGCCAAGACTTTCCTGCCTCAAGCTTGCGCCTTGAACTCCCTCATCACCTTGTTCAGCTGTACAAGGCCCTGCTCAGTACAGAATCCGCGGGTGGTAACAAGGAAATAGTTGGTAAAGAGTTCGTTCACCGAATATTTCTTATACAACTGATTCTCCATGATAGACTCCATACACACCTCACCAAGGTTCATCACCACCTCGTAATTGATGTCATCACGGAAGACACCTTCCTCAACACCTGCCTCAAAGAACTTCATGGTGTCATCATGCTCGCTGGCATGAATGTCCTGCAAGAACTGCACAACGCGAGGCATCTTGTGGATATCGTCCAGAAACGTAGCACTAATCTTCTGGTTGCTCTCCATCTGCTCGCGATAAGAAAATCCGATGATGTCTATCACATTGCGCGCATGCTCCTGTGCATATTGCTCAATGCGCATCCTCTTTTCGACCATTCTCTTTTTGAGTCCGGCAAGAAGCAACTCCTCCTTGTCACCGAAAATCTCATAAACAGTGCGCTTGGAAATATGCATGCCCTGCGAAATCTCGTCCATCTTCACCGACTTGACGCCACGCTGATAAAACTCCTGCAAAGCATACTGGATAATCTTGCCTCGCAACTCTTTTCTGTACTTTGTGATTTCTTCCATTTTCCTTAATAATTTATTTTTTTGTGCAAAGATACAAAAAAAAACAAAAAACTATTCTCTTTTACTGAGTTTTTTATTACCTTTGCATATATTTTCAGAAATCGCGGCCAAAAACCACGAAAATGTAAGTAAACAGAACATTAAACCAATATATTATTATGGTAAAAATCACAAAAGAGGCGGCACTCGGTTATCATGAGTCCGGCCGTCCTGGCAAGATTGAGGTTAAGCCAACAAAACCTTATCACACCCAAACAGACCTGAGCCTTGCTTACTCGCCAGGCGTGGCATTCCCATGCCTTGAGATACAGCAAAACCCAGATGACGCATACAGGTATACCGACAAAGGCAACCTTGTGGCAGTAATCAGCAACGGCACAGCCGTACTCGGACTGGGCGACATTGGAGCCATGAGCGGTAAGCCCGTGATGGAGGGCAAGGGTTTGCTGTTCAAGATTTATGGCGGCATCGACGTGTTCGACATCGAGATTGCAGAGAAAGACCCCGAGAAATTCTGTGAGACCGTGGAACGCATCGCCCCCACCTTCGGTGGCATCAATCTGGAGGACATCAAGGCTCCCCAGTGCTTCTACATCGAGGAGAGACTGAAGAAAACACTCGACATTCCCGTGATGCACGACGACCAGCACGGTACAGCCATCATCTCGGCCGCAGGCTTGAAGAACGCTCTCGAAGTGGCAGGCAAGAACATCGAAGACGTGAAAATCGTCGTAAACGGTGCCGGAGCCGCTGCCATCAGCTGCACCAAACTCTATGTGGCCCTGGGTGCCAAGGTAGAGAACATCGTGATGCTCGACTCCAAGGGCGTCATCACCAGCGACCGCGAGAACCTCACCGAACAGAAGAAGCTCTTCGCCACCGACCGTCGTGACGTTCACACGCTTGAAGAAGCCGTGAAGGGTGCCGACGTATTCGTAGGCCTCAGCAAGGGCAACGTGCTCTCAAAAGACATGATTCGCTCCATGGCCGACAGCCCTATCGTATTCGCCCTCGCAAACCCCGTGCCTGAAATCAGCTACGAGGATGCCATGGACAGCCGTCCAGACGTGTTGATGTCAACGGGCCGTTCCGACTATCCCAACCAAATCAACAACGTGATTGGTTTCCCATACATCTTCCGTGGCGCCCTCGACGTTCACGCCCGCGCAATCAACGAGGAGATGAAGATGGCTGCAGTACACGCCATCGCCGACCTGGCCAAGCAGCCGGTGCCCGACGTAGTGAACGACGTATACCACGTGAACGACCTCACATTCGGTCCTAAATATTTCATACCAAAGCCCGTAGACCCACGCTTGATTACAGAGGTTTCCGCCGCCGTAGCCAAGGCTGCCATCGAAAGTGGCGTGGCCCGCACTCCTATCACAGACTGGGAAGCCTACAAACAGCAGTTGCGCTTGCTGCTCGGCCAGGAGACCAAGCTCACACGCAAACTCCACGACACTGCCCGCAAACACCCACAGCGCGTAGTATTTGCCGAGGGCGGCAACCCCACCATGCTGAAAGCTGCCGTACAGGCTAAGGCAGAGGGCATCTGCCAACCTATCTTGCTGGGCAACCCCGATCGCCTGAAGCGTGTGGCCACCCGCCTGAAGCTCGACTTGAGCGACATCGAGATTGTAGACATGCGCGCAGACAACGAACAGGGACGCAGAGCCAAGTTCGCCAAGCGACTTGCCGAAAAGCGAGCCCGCGAGGGATATACATTCGAGGAAGCCTACGACAAGATGTACGAACGCAACTACTTCGGTATGTCAATGGTAGAGCAGGGCGACGCAGATGCATTCATCACCGGTCTCTATACCAAGTACAGCAACACCATCAAGGTGGCCAAGGACGTAATCGGCATCCGTGAAGGTTACAACACCTTCGGTGCCATGCACATCCTCAACACCAGCAAGGGCGTATACTACATCGCCGACACCTTGATTAATCGTCACCCCGACGAGAACACGCTCACCGACGTGGCCAAGTTGGCCGCCGGTACCGTCAAGTTCTTCAACGACGAGCCTGTGATGGCCATGCTCAGCTACTCCAACTTCGGCACGGATACCATCGGTTCGCCAGTAAGGGTGAAGAACGCCGTGGCCGAGATGCAGAAAGAGTTCCCCGAACTAGCCATCGACGGAGAGATGCAGGTGAACTATGCACTGAACAAAGATCTTCGCGACGAGAAATATCCGTTCTCTCGTCTGAAGGGCAAGGATGTGAACACACTGGTATTCCCCAACCTGAGCAGTGCCAACAGCACCTACAAACTTCTACAGGCTCTGAGCCCAGAAGCTGAAATCATCGGCCCCATCCAGATGGGTCTGAACAAGCCTATCCACTTCACCGACTCAGAGAGCAGCGTACAGGATATCGTAAACGTCACCGCCGTGGCCGTAATCGATGCCTACGTTGACAAAATCAAGAACCAGAAATAAAAGGCGACATTCTACATAGACGAAGGAATGCCATAAGTCCGCAGAAGGCTTATGACATTCCTTTTGTTTTATAGTCGTTTCCTCTAAACGCCCCAAGTCGTTAAATTTCCATAAATAACACATATTTCCCCATCATTTTTATCCAAATCCAAAATATAATTAGTAATTTTGCACCCCGAATGCTCATGGATTGGGCAATATTACAGAAAATTAAGTTCGAAGGGGCTCAAAGAAGTGCCGGCACAAAGCAGGACGCCTCCCGAAGAAACCCGTTTATATAAATAATTAAATGTACGCAATCGTAGAAATTAACGGTCAGCAGTTCAAGGCCGAGGAGGGCAAGAAGCTCTTCGTACACCACATCAAGGATGTTGAGGCAGGCAAGACTGTTGAGTTCGACAAGGTGTTGCTCGTTGACAAAGACGGCTCCATCACTGTCGGTGCACCAACTGTAGAGGGTGCAAAAGTAGTAGTAGAAGTAGTGAACCCACTCGTCAAGGGTGACAAGGTAATCGTCTTCAAGATGAAGCGCCGCAAGGACTATCGCAAGAAGAATGGTCACCGTGCACAGTTCACTGAGGTAACAATCAAATCTGTAATCGCTTAAAATTAGGAGGAATTAGAAAATGGCACATAAGAAAGGTGTTGGTAGTTCCAAGAACGGCCGTGAATCAGCTTCACAAAGATTAGGCGTAAAGATCTGGGGTGGCCAGAGTATTATCGCAGGTAACATCATTGTACGCCAGCGTGGCAACAAGCACTTCCCAGGCGAGAACGTAGCTCAGGGTAAGGACGACACACTGTATGCATTGGCAGACGGTATCGTTTACTTCCACAAGGGTCGCAAGGACAAGAGTACAGTTTCTGTTCTCTCTCCCGAGGTTTACGCAGAGAAGACCAAGAAAGCTGACGCTTAAATTTTAAAGTTTTAGAAAAACTTATTCCAAACAAACAACATAGGAGCCTACTCTCTACCGAGAGCAGGCTTTCTTCATTTTATGCTATTTGCCTTATTATTGATAAAAAATCGTGAAAAACTTATGCCATAACAAATATTTTTTGTAATTTTGCCTTCAAATAATAAATAAATTAATAAAAAGACATTTTATGCTTACACTCAAACTTATCAGTGAAGAAACTGAACGTGTAGTTAAAGGTCTCGAAAAAAAGCATTTCCCTAATGCTCGCGAGGCCGTGGAGAAGGTATTGGAGTACGACAAGATTCGTCGCGAAGCCCAGCAGAAACTGGACAGCAACAAACAGCAGGCCAACCAGTTTGCCAAGCAGATTGGAGCGCTCATGAAGGACGGAAAGAAAGAGGAAGCAGAAAGCGCAAAGGCACAGGTGGCCAACCTCAAGGCAGATGCCAAGGCTTTGGAGGAAATCATGGAAAAGGCACAGAACGATATGACCAACCAGTTGCTCGAAATTCCCAACATCCCTTGCGACCAAGTGCCCGAGGGTAAGGATGCAGCCGACAACGTGGTGGTCAAGGAAGGCGGCGAAAAGCCCAATCTGGGCCCTGACGCTCTTTGCCACTGGGACTTGTTGAAGAAATACAATTTGGTGGACTTCGACCTTGGCGTGAAGATTACAGGCGCCGGCTTCCCCGTATACATCGGCAAGATGGCTCGCTTCCAGCGCGCTCTTGAGGCTTTCTTCCTTGACGAAGCCCGCAAGAGCGGCTATTTGGAAATCCAACCTCCATACGTAGTCAACGAGGATTCGGGGCGCGGCACAGGCCAGTTGCCTGACAAGGAGGGACAGATGTACCATGCCAACCTCGACAACCTCTTCCTCATCCCTACAGCCGAGGTTCCAGTCACCAACATCTTCCGCGACGTAATCCTCGACGAGAAAGACCTCCCTATCAAGCGTTGTGCATACTCAGCTTGTTTCCGTCGCGAGGCCGGAAGTTACGGCAAGGATGTACGTGGACTTAACCGCCTGCACCAATTCGACAAGGTTGAGATTGTGCGCATCGACAAGCCAGGCCACTCTTACGAATCACTCAACGAGATGATCGACCACGTGGAGGGTCTCTTGAAGAAACTGGAGTTGCCCTACCACATCCTTCGTCTCTGCGGCGGCGACATGAGCTTCACCTCATCTATCTGTTACGATTTCGAGACATGGAGTGCCGCTCAGGGAAGATGGTTGGAGGTTTCATCTGTATCCAACTTCGAGAGCTACCAGGCCAACCGCCTTCACTGCCGCTATCGCCATGCTGAAGACAAGAAGATAGAGCTTTGCCACACGCTGAACGGTTCGGCTCTTGCCCTGCCACGCATCGTAGCCACCATCCTGGAAAACAACCAGACACCAGAAGGTATCCGCGTGCCAAAGGTATTGGTGCCCTATTGCGGATTCGAGATGCTCGACGACAAGAATTTCGATTAATTCTTATGAACATACAAAAACATATTATAAAGGATAACCTCAACTGCACATCAAGCTGTTGAAGTTATCCTTTTACGTTATTAACAAAATAGAGAAAGCCCATGAACAAGATTATCAAGAAAGAGCAATACTCGGAGAAGGTGTTCCGCTTCGACGTGGAAGCACCGCTCATCGCCAAGAGCCGCAAAGCCGGCAACTTCGTCATCATCCGAGTAGACAACAACAGTGAGCGCATGCCTCTCACCATCGCCGATGCCGACATCGAGAAAGGCACCATCACACTTGTGGTGCAGAAGGTAGGCCTGTCTTCCACCAAGCTCTGCGCCCTGAACGAAGGCGACGAGATTCACGACGTGGTGGGACCGCTCGGAAATCCCACACACATAGAGAACTTCGGCACGGTAATCTGTGCGGGAGGCGGTGTAGGCGTGGCCCCTATGCTGCCTATCATAAAGGCGCTCAAGGCTGCCGGCAACCGAGTGCTCTCGGTCATCGCAGGTCGCAACAAGGAACTCGTCATCATGGAGGATGAGGTGAGAAAATCAAGCGACGAACTCATCATCATGACCGACGACGGCAGCTACGGAGAAAAGGGTGTGGTAACGGTAGGCATCGAGAAGCTCATCAACCAGGAGCACATCGACAAAGTGTTCGCCATCGGCCCACCCATCATGATGAAATTCTGCTGTCTCCTGACACAGAAATACAACCTCCCCACAGACGTATCCCTCAACACCATTATGGTGGACGGAACGGGCATGTGTGGTGCCTGCCGACTCACCATCGGGGGAAAGACCAAGTTTGTGTGCATAGACGGCCCTGAATTCGACGGGGCATTGGTAGACTGGGACGAGATGTTCAAGCGCATGGGTACCTTCAAGGATGCAGAACGCGAGGAAATGGAACACTACGAAGAACACCTTGCCACCGTGGAGGCAGAGAAGAAGAAAGAAACTACCGACGTGACCATGGACGTAGACCCGACAGACGCCTCCATAGAAGCACTCACCGACCGCAACGCAGAATGGCGCAAGGAGTTGCGCAGTTCTATGAAAGCAAAGGAGCGCACCGCTATCGAGCGTGTGAAGATGCCAGAGCTAGCCCCTGCCTATCGTGCCACCACCCGTACTGAAGAGGTAAACATCGGTCTTACGAAGGAGATGGCCCTCACGGAAGCCAAGCGATGCCTCGACTGTCCGAAACCCACCTGCATGGAGGGCTGCCCCGTGAGCATCAACATCCCTTCATTCATCAAGAACATAGAACGAGGCCAGTTCCTCGCAGCCGCCAAGGTATTGAAAAACACCTCTGCCCTACCCGCCGTTTGCGGAAGAGTATGTCCACAAGAAAAACAATGCGAGAGCAAATGCGTGCATCTCAAGATGAACGAACCAGCCGTGGCCATCGGTTACCTTGAGCGTTTCGCAGCCGACTATGAACGGCAGAGCGGCAACATCTCCATACCAAAGTGTGACGCAAAGAACGGCATCAAGGTGGCAGTTGTTGGTTCGGGACCATCCGGTCTGAGCTTTGCCGGCGACATGGCAAAGAAGGGATTTGACGTCACCGTGTTCGAAGCTCTGCACGAGATAGGCGGCGTGTTGAAATACGGCATCCCGGAATTCCGTCTGCCCAACGCTATCGTAGACGTGGAGATAGAGAACCTACAGAAGATGGGCGTGAAGTTCGTCACCGACTGCATCGTTGGCAAAACCATCTCCGTTAACGACTTGGACGAACAAGGGTTCAAGGGCATCTTCGTAGGTTCAGGGGCTGGCCTTCCAAACTTCATGAACATCCCTGGCGAAAACGCCCTCAACATCATGTCGTCCAATGAATACCTCACCCGCGTGAACCTGATGGACGCAGCCAATCCCCATTCCGACACCCCCATCAACCTAGGCAAGAAAGTAGTGGTAGTAGGTGGTGGCAACACAGCCATGGACAGTTGCCGCACGGCCAAGCGTCTGGGAGCAGACGTAACGTTGGTATACCGCCGTTCCGAGGCGGAAATGCCAGCACGCCTCGAAGAGGTGAAGCACGCCAAGGAAGAGGGCATCAACTTCCTCACCCTCCACAACCCATGTAAATATGAGGCCGACGAAAAGGGAGCTGTAAAGGCCGTAGAGCTCGACGTGATGAAACTGGGCGAGCCAGATGCCAGCGGCAGACGCCGTCCTGAGGCTACGGGAGAGACCGTCACTCTGGAATGCGACCAAGTGATAGTGGCCGTAGGCGTAAGTCCAAACCCACTGGTGCCACAGAGCATCGAAGGCCTGGAACTGGGCAGAAAAAACACCATCGTGGTAAACGACCAGATGCAAAGTTCACAGGAGACGATATACGCAGGCGGAGACATCGTCAGAGGAGGAGCCACCGTCATCCTGGCCATGGGCGACGGCCGAAAGGCAGCTCTCAACATGAGCGAGAAGTTGCTTGGCAAATAAAAACAAACGCCCCCGCTTCACAACGGGGGCGTTCTTTTCAATAGGTACTAGCTGTTTAAGGTAAAAAGATTGTATTCAGGATAACTAATGCAAAGGTATGGCTTTTTTTCAATACAAACAAATATTTTTACATGTTTAAAAACATATTTTGCCTTTTATATCCGTTTAGAACTATAAAGTCACGGAATAATTTCCATACTTACAATTAAATTTGTATCTTTGCACCATCAAAACAATAAATCATCCTTATTTAAAAGAAAATTATGGCAATAAACGAGGAAAACAAATTGGAAGAGAAAAAAAGCCTCTCTTTCGTGGAACAATTGGTTGAGGAAGACCTCAAGGAAGGCAAAAA
This sequence comes from Bacteroides fragilis, assembly GCA_963630065.1. GTDB lineage: Bacteria > Bacteroidota > Bacteroidia > Bacteroidales > Bacteroidaceae > Prevotella > Prevotella fragilis_A. The sequence continues at coordinate 16,675 of CAVGLH010000002.1, forward strand.
CGGCGGAAGAATACAGACGCGATTCCCCCCAGAGCCCAATGGTTATCTTCACATCGGCCATGCGAAGGCCATCGCTCTCGATTTCGGCATTGCCAAGAAATACGGAGGTGTCTGCAACTTGCGTATGGACGATACCAATCCCCAGAAGGAGGACACGGAATATGTGGAAGCCATCAAGCGCGACATAGAATGGCTCGGATTCAAGTGGGGCAACATCTACTATGCTTCCGATTATTTCCAGAAGCTGTGGGATTTGGCTGTGGCACTCATCAAGGAGGGAAAAGCCTATGTCGACGAGCAGACCGCTGAGCAGATTGCTGCTCAGAAGGGAACCCCCACCACCCCTGGCACAGAGTCACCCTACCGCAACCGACCTGTGGAAGAAAGCCTACGCCTCTTCGAGGAAATGAACTCTGGCAAGATGGAGCCGGGAAAGATGGTGTTGCGCGCCAAGATAGACATGAGCAGTGACAACATGCACTTCCGCGATCCCATCATCTACCGTGTGCTCAACATTCCGCATTGGCGCACAGGCAGCAAGTGGAACGCTTATCCAATGTACGATTTCACCCACGGACAATGCGACTACTGGGAGGGAGTGACCCACTCGCTCTGCACATTGGAGTTTGAGAGCCACCGTCCTCTCTATGACCTCTTCGTAGACTGGACGAAGCAAGTGGAAGGCAACGACAAGCCGCTGGACGACAACCGTCCGAGGCAGACGGAGTTCAACAAGCTCAATCTCACCCACATTCTCTTGTCTAAGCGCAACCTCCTAATCCTCGTGAAGGAAGGGGTGGTGAACGGATGGGACGACCCACGCATGCCTACCATCAGTGCTTTCCGCCGTCGCGGATACAGCCCTGAAGGCATTCTGAGTTTCATCGACAAGATTGGCTACACCAAGTTCGATGCCCTTAACCAAATGTCGCTCTTCGAGAGTGCAGTACGTGACGACCTCAACAAGCGCGCCAAGCGAGTGAGCGCCGTCCTCGACCCCATCAAGCTGGTGCTCACCAACATAGCGGAAGATGTGGTGGAGACCTACACTGTACAGAACAACCCGGAGAACGAGGCCGATGGAACCCACGAGATAGAATTCAGCCGCGAACTGTGGATAGAGCGCGACGACTTTATGGAAGACGCGCCTAAGAAATTCTTCCGTCTCGGCCCTGGCAAGGAGGTACGCCTCAAGAGCTCCTACATCATCCGCTGTCCGGAGGAAAACTACTGCAAGAAGGATGCCGACGGAAAAATCGTCGAGATTTATGCAGAGGTGATTCCCGAGACCAAGACTGGCGAGGCCAACTCCAACATGAAAATCAAGGGCAAAACTATCCATTGGGTGAGTTGCAAGCACTGTCTGGAAGCAGAAATCCGTAACTACGACCGATTGTGGATGGTAGAGAATCCCCGCGACGAGGTTTCCGCCTACTCCAAGGAGCAGGGCAAAAATCGCATCGATGTAGACGATATGCTCAAGTTCATCAACCCCGACAGCCTGCAGGTGAAGAAGGCCTATGTGGAGAAATGCCTGCAGGAATCCAAGCCGCTCGACTATCTGCAGTTCCAGCGCATCGGTTATTATACACCCGACTATGACTCAACGCCCGGCCATCTCATTTTCAACAAGACGGTGGGTCTGAAGGACACTTGGGCAAAACAAAACAGCAAATAACCAAGGCAAATAAAAAATATGAATACAGCAGACCTTTTCCTCTGGGTACTCGACAACCTGAACTACTGGGTAGTGACACTCTTCATGGCCATCGAAAGCTCGTTCATTCCCTTCCCGTCGGAGGTGGTAGTACCACCTGCGGCATGGAAGGCAATGGATCCCGCTAGCGGAATGTCTTTCGTCTTGGTCATCGTCTTTGCCACTATAGGTGCCGACCTAGGAGCCCTAGTCAACTATTATCTGGCCAAGTGGGTGGGCCGCCCCATCATCTACAGCTTTGCCGACAGTCGTATTGGTCACATGTGCTTGATAGACCGCAAGAAGGTAGAGGATGCAGAAGAGTTTTTCCGTAAACACGGCGCTGCCTCCACCGTCTTTGGCAGATTGGTACCAGCCGTTCGCCAACTGATCAGCATCCCAGCCGGATTGGCAGGAATGCACGTAGGCAAATTCTTGCTCTACACAACCATTGGAGCAGGCATATGGAACACGGTTCTGGCCACCATCGGATGGGGAATCTATCAGTATACAGATTACAAAACTACACAGGATGTTTATCAGCAGGCCTTGAAATACAGCCACGAACTGGGCTACATCATTCTGGGCTTAGCAATAGTAATCGTAGCATTTCTAGCCTACAAGGGCTTGAAAAAGAAATAAAACAGAAAAAGAATACTCCAAAAAGACAGGGGACGCGCAACATCAGCAACGTCCCCTGTCTTTTTGGTGTATTCTTACAGAAAGCCAAGAGCATCAATGCTTTTCGCTTCCAGAAAACAACTTGATACGCTGTTCCTCAGATAGCTTGCAGATGAGAAGAGTACCATCTTCCTCGGCAACGATACAACCCTCCAATCCCTGGATAACAACCTTTTTCTCGCCCAGCGTATGAATGATATTATTCTTAGACTCATACATATCTATGTTGTTTCCTATCAGAGCGTTTCCGTTCTCATCCTTACGACTGTTCACCAAGAGACTTCCCCAAGTGCCAAGGTCGCTCCAACCAAAATCAGCTGGCATCACAAACATCTCCTCCGCTTTCTCCATGATGGCAAAGTCTACCGAGATGTTCTCGCACTCCGGATAGCGCGCATCAATCTCAGCCTGCTCTTTGTCGGTGCCATACACACTCCTCATACTCTCGAAGATTTTGGCCATGGCTGGCTGATAAACACGGAAAGCGTTCACGATGGTGGCTGCACTCATCACGAAGATACCAGCATTCCAGTAAAAACTATTATCCTTCAGATATTCAAGAGCAAGCTCCAAATTGGGTTTTTCCTTGAATTGGTCTACACGAAAAATCTCCTTGTTGCGTGCAGATGGCGAGCGAAGGTCGGCCTGGATATATCCATATCCGGTCTCAGGACGGGTAGGTTTCATGCCCAATGTGACGATACTATCAGTCTCGCCTGTAAACTTGAGGGCAGCAGTAATCACCCTCCTGAACTCACTGCCGTTGGTTACGAGATGGTCGGAAGGCGACACCACAATATTGGCCTTGGGATCAGCCTCCTTGATACGCCAGCTGATATATGCTATGCAGGGAGCCGTATTACGGCGACAAGGTTCCTGCAAGATATTTCCCTCGGGAATCTCGGGCAACTGCTGGTGGACCAACGCTGCATATTTTTTGTTAGTCACTACCCATACATTTTCAGGATTGCACACCCCCTCGAACCTATCGAAGGTTTGCTGCAACAAGGTACGTCCCGTACCCAATACATCTATGAACTGCTTGGGTCTGTCTTCCGTACTCATAGGCCAGAACCTACTACCTACCCCACCAGCCATGATAACAAGATGATTGTTGTTTCTTAGAGCCATAGTTATTTACAATATTAATATTGGGCAAAAGTAATAAAAAAAATCGTAACAGACGAATAAAGGATGAGAAATTCTCATCCTTTATCTTATATTTCGTTAAAATGAGTGCTTTAGAGTTTTTTCAACTCTTCTTTCCATGCTTGGTATGCTCCCAAGTATTCATCACGGTGGTGTACATCAGGCTCGATGACGGCCAGTTTCTTCAATGAAGCGAATGCCTCGTCATGGTCTTTGTATATACCAGCACCGATACCTGCACCCTTGGCTGCTCCAGCACTGCCATCGGTCTCATAAAGTTCGATGGTGGCACCGCTCACTCCAGCCAATGTATCGCGGAACAACGGACTGAGGAACATATTGGCTCTGCCGGCATGTATGTTCTTGATGTCCATACCCATCTGCTGCATGATTTCCATACCATAGCAGAAACTGAACACGATGCCTTCCTGGGCAGCACGCACAATGTGGGCACGATTGTGCTTGTTGAAGCTGAGTCCACGGATAGAGCAACCTACCTCCCTGTTCTCCAGCACACGCTCCGCCCCATTGCCAAATGGGACGATTTTCACGCCATCGCTTCCGATAGGCACAGATGCCGCCAAGTCGTTCATCTCGCCATAGCTTACGTCTGGAGTCACGTTGCGATGTACCCATGCGTTCAAGATGCCTGTGCCGTTGATACAGAGCAACACACCAAGACGGTCGAGACCGGTGGTATAGTTGGCATGGGCAAAGGTGTTGACACGACTCTTTGGGTCGTAGTTCACATCACCCAGCACACCGTATACCACACCCGATGTACCTGCCGTACTGGCTATCTCGCCAGGATTGAACACATTGAGGCTCACGGCGTTGTTTGGCTGGTCGCCAGCACGGTATGATATAGGAGTTCCCTCCTTCAGTCCGAGTTCTTCGGCAGCAGCCTTGCTCACCTCGCTCTGCACCGAGAAGGTAGGAACTATTTCTGGCAAAATGCTCTCGTCGAAGCCGAAATAGTCGAGCAGGAACTTGGCTGGCTTCTTCGCCATGAAATCCCACATCATACCCTCAGAAAGGCCGCTGATGGTGGTCTGAGCCTTGCCGGAAAGTTTCATGGCTATATAGTCACCAGGGAGCATAATTTTGTCTATCTTGTCAAAAATCTCCGGTTCATTCTCCTTCACCCAGGCCAATTTTGAAGCCGTAAAGTTACCTGGAGAGTTGAGAAGGTTGCGCAAGCATAAATCCTCGCCAAGGTCACGGAAAGCTTTTTCGCCATATGACACGGCTCTGGAGTCGCACCAGATGATACTGGGTCGCAACACGTTCTGGTTTTTGTCTACACATACGAGACCGTGCATCTGATAAGAGATACCGATGGCCAGAATGTCCTCGCCCTTAGCACCTGTCTCCGCCATGATTTTCTGCAAAGAAAGCTTGGCGTTGTCCCACCACATCTGTGGATCCTGCTCAGCCCATCCAGTCTTCACAGCCATGATGGGAGCCTCATGGTCGGGGAAGAAAGCCGATGCTGCTATTTCGCCGCTGTCTACATCCGTAAGCGAAGCCTTTACAGAACTTGAACCTACGTCAAAACCTAATAAAAATCTTCTTGCCATAGTTTTGTTCGTTTTATAGTTTTTATAGTTCACAAAATATATCTATAATACGAACAAACCCGTAAATTCCCCCTCGAAAAAGAATGTTTTTTAATTTTCATCAAAGAAATTGTCCTCGAAAAGGGGTTTCTGGACATAGACATTACCCTCTCTGCCTCCCTTATCTTCGTTTTCCGCTACCGTTTCGGAAAACTTAAGCATAAGCTGGCTAACTTCGCTCGCCCCATACTTGAGCCGATAGACCCCATATCCTTTTCCTTTCTCAATGGCAGAGTGGGGATTTTTAGCGCATTTGGTAAGATACTGCGTGACATAGGCATGCACTTCCTTGTAATTCAGAGGTGTGAACAACGAATTGCAAGAATTATAAACATGGCGGGCAATCTTCTCCATCTTGAGTCCCTTGGCCCCCGCCGCCAACAACACATTGAATATCTCCAGGTCAAAATTCACGATTTTAGTTATTTTGAAAATAAAAAACAGTCGCGGCATCCCAATGACGAGAAACCGCGACTCCTTTACGTTCTCTATATTAAGCGAGGGTCACCTTGTTGTCCTCGTCCTTAATCTTGCCCTCCTTGAAGAGCCATCCAATACCGAGGATAGCCTCCTCCTCACTAATCTTCGCAGCCTTTGCAATCTCTGCCACCGAGAGAGCCTTCTCCGAAGCAGCCAAAGCCTGATAAACGTCACCAGCTCTGAAACCTGCATTTTGTGCAGTGAGATAGAGCACGTCCTTCTTAGCCTCAACGGCCTTCTTTGCAGCAGGTGCCTTCTTTGCAGCAGGTGCTTTCTTCGCAGCTGTAGCCTTCTTGGCAGCTGTCTTTGTAGTTTCTTTCTTTTCTACCATGTTTTGTAATTTATTTAGTACATTGAGCTTTCTCTACTTACTCAATTAATTTTTCTTTTGCAAAAGTATGATTTTTATTTCATATTCTTGCTATTTTTTAAGAAAAAGTGAGCATTTAAAATAAAAAGTGCCGCATTTCTTGACGTACATCAAGCTACACGGCACTTTATTGCTTTAAAAATCAAATACTTATTCGTTTTTCAAGTCGACTTTTATCTCCAATTCATCCAACTGTTTCGGATCCAATTCCGACGGAGCGTCCAACATTACATCGCGCCCAGAGTTGTTCTTCGGGAAAGCGATGCAGTCACGGATGCTGTCCAAGCCAGCCATAATGCTTACAAAACGGTCGAGGCCGAAAGCCAGTCCGGCGTGAGGTGGTGCTCCATACTTGAAAGCATTCATGAGGAAGCCGAACTGAGCCTCCGCACGCTCGGGAGTGAAGCCGAGCACCTCAAACATCTTCTCCTGCAACTGAGTGTCATGGATACGGAGAGAGCCTCCTCCAACCTCGATGCCATTGCATACGAAGTCGTAGGCCTTGGCACGCACCTGCTCAGGATGCTCGTCAAGCAATGGGATGTCATCGGGATTGGGCATAGTGAACGGATGGTGGGTTGCCATCAGTCGCTGCTCCTCGTCGCTCCACTCGAAGAGAGGGAAGTCAATTATCCAAAGACACTTGAAAACGTTTTTGTCGCGCAAACCAAGCCGATCGCCCATCTCCAGACGGAGAGCACAGAGCTGCACACGGGTCTTGTTCACATTGTCGCCACTCAATATCAGCACCAAGTCGCCGTCCTTGGCTCCCATCACAGTCTTGATTTCTGCCAGTTCTTCCTCAGAATAGAACTTGTCAATGCTGCTCTTCACCGTGCCGTCGGCATTATACTTGATGTAAACCAAGCCCTTGGCACCCACCTGTGGACGCTTCACGAAATCAGTCAGTTCATTGAGCTGCTTACGGCTATAGTCGGCACAGCCTGGCACGCAAATGCCACCAATATATTTAGCCTCATCAAACACCGGGAAACTGCCCTTTCCTGCAAAAGCCTCTTTCAGTTCAACAAACTCCATACCAAAACGCAAGTCTGGCTTGTCGCTACCGAAACGCTTCATCGCCTCATGCCACGTCATTTGCTCCAGCTTGGGAAGTTCCACACCACGTATCTCCTTGAACAGGTGGCGTGCCATCTCCTCAAAAAGGTCGATGACATCGTCCTGGTCCACGAAACTCATCTCGCAGTCAATCTGCGTAAACTCCGGCTGTCGGTCGGCACGCAAATCTTCGTCACGGAAGCACTTGGCTATCTGGAAATAGCGGTCGAAGCCTGCCACCATCAAGAGCTGCTTCAAAGTCTGCGGGCTCTGGGGCAAGGCGTAGAACTGTCCGGGATTCATGCGAGAAGGCACCACGAAATCGCGAGCACCCTCGGGCGTACTTCCAATAAGGATTGGAGTCTCCACCTCCATGAAGTTTTGTGCATCGAGGAAGTTGCGTATCAAAATGCACATACGGTGGCGCAACTCCAAGTTCTTGCGCACGGCAGAACGGCGCAAGTCGAGATAGCGATATTTCATGCGGATGTCGTCACCACCGTCGGTGTTGTCCTCGATAGTGAATGGAGGGGTCTGGCTTACCGAGAGCACATTGAGCTCCTTAACCAGAATCTCGATGTCGCCAGTGTCCATCTTGGGATTCTTGCTCTGCCGCTCGCTCACCGTTCCCTTTATTTGGATGCAGTACTCGCGCCCCAGCTTGTTGGCTGCATCACACAAGTCCTTGTTGTCGGCTTCGTTAAACACCAACTGCGTGATGCCGTAGCGGTCGCGCAAGTCGACGAATGTCATACCACCCATCTTTCTAGAGCGCTGTACCCATCCGGCAAGAGTCACCTCCTGACCGGCATCGGAGAGACGTAGCTCCCCACATGTATTACTTCTGTACATACCTTGTTATATTATGTTATGTCTATTTTATTCTAGTCTGCAAAATTACAACAAATATAGGAGATAACAAAAAAAATGTGCATAAAATTTGCATTCAGCGAGAAAAAGGCAAGCTTCGACGATACGAAACTTGCCTTTTCACTATGTAAATCTCTCTTTATATGAACGTCTTTCCCATTCAAAGAGTATGATAATAATTCTTACTGCCTGCTTAAGCGCCCATGCGATGGTTGATGTCCGCTACCTGTGGGATTGAACCCACCACGTGTCTCAAGAACATACCCATACAAAAAACCATACCTGAAAACATGACTGCGGCCAATGCCATTGCAAAAATTGTCATCATAATCTTTTTTAACCTTTTTAATTTTAAATAATCTATTACCTTGTGTTTACGGGTGCAAAGTTAACACTTTTTGGCCTATCTGACAAATTTTATGGTCAGAAACACGATTGTAACATCTATTTATTGATATGGGTCAACCAGATTGGGGAAAGGCACTACTTGCCCAGCAATTCGTCAAGCAAAGTATAGAACTCGGGATCCTCGCCAGTAATGGTCTTCACGATTTTTCCATTTGGGTCGAGCACAATCTTCGTCGGGAAGCCTTGGATAGCGTATTTCTCGGCAATTCCGCCCTCGCGAGGGTTGTAGACATGGAGCCATGGCAACTGGTGTTTCTCCACGGCAGCCTTCCATTTCGCATCGGTGTCGTTACAGTCAATGCCCACAATCTCAAACTTACCCTTGTATTTCTCATAATACTTTTTCATCTCGGGCATTCCCTTGATGCACCATCCGCACCACGACCCCCAGAAATCGAGCACCACATACTTGCCTCGGAGACTAGAGAGCGTGAAGTCGTTTCCCTTGATATCCTTGAGAGTGAAGTCGGGAGCCTCTACGCCTGCAGCCTGCACCTTCTTGGCCTTCTCCTCGGCCTCGGCCTGAGCCTTGGCGCGTTTAAGAAGGGGTTCATAGACTGCCTTCATTCTGCCGTTTCTCACCTGTTCGGAGAGTGTGGCGACCACTTTCTCCATGTTCTCCACGTCATTGAATTCGCCCACCAGCGTGGCACATGCCTCATAGTCGGGATGCTGGGCCACGAAGGCGAGAATCTTCTCGTTCTTGGCTTTTTCCAGAGCGGGAGCTTTCTGGTCATATTCTGCCATGACGGCTTTTTGGTCGCCTCCATTCTTCATCTTCTCCATGAGGGTTTTCTCCAAGTTGTTAAGCTCCCTGCCAGCTTCTTCCGTCATAAGGTCTACTTCATGATACTGCTGGTAATACTTGCTTCCGGCTACATCCCAACGACTGGCCATGTCGCCTTTGAGCTCAGCCTTCTCTCCTGGCACACACACGAGGGAAATCATCTTGTTCTCAGTGCCGCGGAACGCCCCCGGGGTGCAGAAAGTATACTGCACGGGGGCCTGCAAAGTTGCGGAATAAGCAAATTTTCCGCCTTTTGCCACAAGGGTGTCCATCTTGACACCCCTACCCTTGTAAACCAATACTGTGTCGGCAGAGAAATTCTTCATATCCACTTTCAATTGAAAGTTGCTGCCTTTCTGAGCCATCACTGCGGTTGAAACCAGAGCCATGGCTGCACCAAAAATCATTCTTTTCATTGACTAATTATTTTTCTGATTCGAATATTCACATAAAATCCAGCCTTTCAATCCTCATAAACCGTCTGGTCCACGATTCCTGCTTCCGCCAACGCCTCCTTGCGCTCCACGCAGGTCCCGCACTTACCACAATGCTTCTCCCCACCCTTGTAGCAGCTCCAGGTCTCGGCATAGTCGATGCCAAGATTCCTGCCAATACGGGCGATATCGGCCTTGGTAATATTAGTATAAGGTGCCGACACCTCCACTCGGACATAAGTACCCGCCTGGGCAGCCTGGTCGATGGCTGAGACAAACTCCGGGCGACAGTCGGGATAAATGGTATGGTCTCCACCATGATTGGCGATGAGAACCTTATTCAAGCCGTTGCTCTCGGCGATTCCTACAGCTATGCTGAGCATGATACCGTTGCGGAACGGCACTACGGTGCTCTTCATATTCTCATCGGCATAGTGTCCCTCCGGAATAGCTTCAGAGCCTTCCAGCAAACTACTCTTGAAATATTGGTGCATAAACGCCAGATTGATGGTAATATGCTTGATGCCCAGACGCTCACAATGCATCTTGGCGAAAGGGATTTCCCGGTCGTTATGGTTGCTGCCATAGTTGAAACTGATGCCAAGGGCAATCTCGTCTTTCTTGTCATAGAGCAGGGTGATACTGTCCATTCCGCCGCTCACTATTATCACAGAATCCTTCACTTTGGTTAAAATATTTAATGTTTAATTATTACTATCAGATACCGGATTACCCGAAGAGACAGCGGAAGGCTTCCTCCACCTTTCTCACGGGATGAATCTCTATCTTGTACTTCTTGTGGTCTAGACCATGATAGTTGTATTTGGGGATGATGATGTGTTGGAAGCCAAGTTTCTCAGCCTCGGCAATGCGTTGCTCAATGCGGCTCACGGGGCGCACCTCGCCACTCAATCCCACCTCACCGGCCATACACCAACCCTGCTCGATTGCCGTGTCAACATTGCTACTCAACACAGCCGCCAACACGCTGAGGTCCATCGCCGGATCGGTGACACGCAGTCCGCCGGCAATATTGAGGAACACATCTTTCTGAATCAACTTGAACCCCACTCTTTTCTCCAGTACGGCCAGCAACATATTGAGTCTGCGCTGGTCGAAACCCGTGGCCGACCGCTGCGGTGTGCCATAAGCTGCGGTAGACACCAAAGCCTGAGTTTCCACCAAAAAGGGGCGTACACCTTCGATGGCTGCACTGATGGCCACACCCGAAAGTCCATCGTGGTCCTCGGTAAGCAACAACTCAGACGGGTTGCTCACCTGCCGGAGTCCACCCTGCAACATCTCGTAGATACCCAGTTCCGAGGTAGAACCGAAACGGTTCTTGATGCTGCGAAGGATGCGATACATATAATGTTGGTCGCCCTCAAACTGGATCACCGTGTCAACGATGTGTTCCAATATTTTAGGACCGGCCAAGGTACCTTCCTTATTGATATGTCCTATGAGAACCACGGGGATGCCGCTGGTTTTGGCAAAACGCAGCAAGGAGGCTGCGCACTCCCTCACCTGGGACACGGAACCCGGCGAGGAGTCCACCTCTTCAGTGGCGATGGTTTGAATGGAGTCGACCACTATCAGTTCGGGCGCAACCTCCTGAATGTAGGAAAAGATTTTCTCCAGCTGTGTCTCGCAGAGCACCGTCACATGGTCGAACGGCGCATGTTCCACAGTCTCCTCGCCTCGCAGAGCTGCCTGTCCCTTGGCCAGACGGTCGGCACGGAGCTTGATTTGATGAGCACTTTCCTCGCCGCTCACATAGAGGATGCGACGGTCGGTCATGTTCAAGATAGTCTGCAAGGTAAGCGTACTTTTTCCAATTCCCGGCTCACCGCCAAGGAGCGTGATGCTACCGGGCACCATGCCACCTCCGAGCACACGGTTGAGCTCCCCGTCACGCATGTCGATACGAGGCTCGTCGACGGCCGAGATGTCACGCAGCCTCAATGGCTTGGAATCGCTGTCGGTATGTTGTCCGCCAAACATCGTGGCGACACCACCGTGCCGCACCGTCATCCCGGCACTCTTAGCCGCTTGCGACCCCGAATCGCCAGCGATGCGTATCTCCTTGAAAGTGTTCCATTGTCCGCAGCTAGGGCATTTGCCAATCCATTTGGCACTCTCCTGCCCACAATTGGCGCACACATAAGCTATTTTGTCTTTCGCCATAAACTTCCATTGTTTTTTAATCAACGACAAAAGTACTAATATTTCTGGAAACCGCCAAACATTCGGGAATATTTTTCCTCCCCGCCACAAAAAGGCGGCACGACAGGTTGGCCTATTCTTTCCCTTTGCCAACTATATATTGCAAATCCAAGCCATTATCACAAAAAATCTTTAAAACATCAAGAAAAAGTTTGGCTGTATCGCTTATTTTACTTACCTTTGCCATCAGTTTGGGCTAGCAGTTATCCGGCCGGCCCTATCGTTCTAGAATAACGATAAATGGACAAAAACAACAAATAACTAATATAAAATTTAGGAAAAATGAAAATTGAAGATTTTAACTTTGCCGGTCACAAGGCAATCGTACGCGTTGACTTCAACGTGCCATTGGATGAAAAAGGTAACGTAACCGACGACACTCGTATCCGTGGTGCCCTCCCTACTCTGAAGAAGGTACTCGCCGATGGAGGTGCCCTCATCATGATGAGCCATATGGGCAAGCCTAAGGGCAAGGTTAAACCTGAGCTTTCACTCTCACAGATTGTAAAGAACGTTTCAGACGCTCTCGGTGTAGACGTTAAGTTTGCCAAGGACTGCGGCAATGCAGACGCAGAGGCAGCAGCCCTCAAGGGTGGCGAGGCTCTCCTGCTCGAAAACCTCCGTTTCTATCCCGAGGAGGAAGGCAAGCCAGTAGGCGTAGAGAAGGGCACTCCTGAGTACGATGCTGCCAAGGCAGAGATGAAGGAAAGCCAGAAGAAGTTTGCCGCCAAGCTTGCTTCTTACGCTGACGTATACGTAATGGACGCATTCGGCACAGCTCACCGCAAGCACGCTTCCACAGCTGTCATCGCCGACTCATTCGACAAAGACCACAAGATGCTCGGCTTCTTGATGGAGAAAGAGGTAAAGGCTGTTGACGCAGTGCTCAGCAACATCAAGCGCCCATTCACAGCCATCATGGGTGGTTCAAAGGTTTCCACCAAGATCGGCATCATCGAGAACCTCTTGACCAAGGTTGACAACTTGATTCTCTGCGGCGGTATGACTTACACATTCGCAAAGGCACAGGGCGGCAAGATCGGTATGTCTATCTGCGAGGACGACAAGCTCGACGTGGCTCTCGACGTGATGAAGAAGGCCAAGGAGAACGGCGTGAACCTCGTACTCGGCACAGACTCTATCTGCGGCGACGACTTCAAGAACGATTGCAACACTCAGGTATGCCCATCCAACAACATCCCCGACGGATGGGAGGGTATGGACGCAGGTCCTGAGACACGCAAGGCATTCGCCGAGGCCATCAAGGGAGCCAAGACCATCCTTTGGAACGGTCCTGCCGGCGTATTCGAGTTTGACAACTTCGCCGGTGGTTCAAAGGCTATCGCCGACGCTATCGCAGAGGCTACCAAGGAAGGCGCATTCTCGCTCATCGGTGGCGGCGACTCTGTGGCCTGCATCAACAAGTTCGGCTTGGCCGACCAGGTATCCTACATCTCTACAGGTGGCGGTGCCCTCCTCGAAGCCATCGAGGGCAAGGTATTGCCAGGTGTAGCAGCTATCGAAAAGTAAGTGTTCAAGCCATTGGATGTAGCGACACCCGATGCTTAAAAGCATATCATTCGAGGACATCCGTTGTGATGTCCTCGATTTGCTTTTTGAAAGATTTCCCCCCTTTATTATCTACACAGTTTTTTTTGAATCATATTAATGGATTGGATAGTTAAATTATTTACCAACACAGAGTCAGTGGCTCACATCGCCCTGCTCTACGCTATAGTGATAGCGGTTGGCGTATACCTTGGGAAGATTAAGATAGGAGGCATCTCGCTGGGTGTCACCTTCGTGCTCTTCGCAGGTATTTTGGCAGGTCACCTGGGTTTCACCGGGCCTACCAACATTCTTACTTTCGTGCAGGATTTCGGGTTGATTCTCTTCGTCTTCATGATTGGTCTCCAGGTGGGACCGGGTTTCTTCGAGAGTTTTAAGAAAGGTGGCGTCACCCTCAACCTGTTGTCGGCAGGAGCCATCCTGCTAAACATCCTCGTGATGTTCGGCTGCTATTTCCTATTCTTCGACACCAGCAACCCCGAAAACCTCCCTATGATGGTAGGAACGCTCTACGGTGCCGTAACCAACACCCCGGGACTTGGTGCCGCCAACGAGGCCCTGCTCAGCGTATTCCCCAACGGCAACGTGCCCAGCATCGCCAACGGATATGCTTGTGCCTATCCGCTCGGTGTGGTGGGCATCATCGGAGCCACCATCCTCATCCGCTACATCACCCGTGTGAACCTGGCCGAGGAGGAGGAGCAACTCAACGAGGAAGACGCAGCCAACCCCCATGCCAAGGCACACAATATGCACCTGCATGTTGCCAACGCTTACATCGCCGGAAGAACACTCCGGGAAGTATCCGAGTTCTTGAACCGCGACATCGTGTGCGCCCGACTCCTGCACAACGGTGAAGTGAGCATTCCAAACAGCAGCACCACCTTGGAGGTAGGCGACGAGATTCTCGTGGTTTGCGCCGAGGCCGACGCAGAGGCCATCAAGGCTTTCATCGGCCCGGAGAGCACTGCCGAATGGGATGTCAGCAAGGACGAAGTGCAGCATTTCGTGTCGCGCCGCATCGTGGTGACACGCCCCGAGATGAACGGAAAGACGCTGGGCAAGATGCACTTCTCCAGCGTATATGGTGTCAACGTGACCCGCATCTCCCGCCAAGGCATGGATATTTTCGCTGGCAGAAACCATCACTTCCATGTAGGCGACAAGATATTGGTGGTAGGTCCCGAAGAGAACGTGAACCGCGTAGCAGAAATGATGGGCAACTCGGTGAAGCGTCTTGACGCGCCAAACATTGCCACCATATTCGTAGGCATTATGGTGGGCATCATCTTCGGAAGCCTTCCATTCGCCATTCCTGGAATGCCTGTGCCATTGAAGCTTGGTATCGCAGGAGGCCCGCTGATTATCGCCATCCTCATCGGCCGTTTCGGCTACCGCATGAAACTGGTTACCTATACCACGACATCAGCCAACATGATGCTGCGCGAAATTGGACTCGTGCTATTCCTCGCCAGCGTGGGAATCAAGGCCGGCGCCGGCTTCTGGGACACCGTGGTACAGGGCGATGGCTTGAAATACGTGGGATGCGGTTTCCTCATCACCGTAATACCTATTCTTATTATAGGAACATTGGCCCGCTTGAAGTTTAAGTTCAACTACTACACCATCATGGGTATGCTGGCTGGTACCTACACCGACCCGCCCGCATTGGCCTATGCCAACGCCTCCTGCTCCAAGGAAGCACCAGCTGTGGGCTACTCTACCGTTTATCCGCTGAGTATGTTCCTGCGCATCTTCACCGCCCAGATAGTGGTGTTGTTCTTCTGCGGAGGGTAACAAATTGCAACTTTTAGCCCCCAAAAGTTTCAAAAATATTAAAAGCGTGCACAATTTTAAAAAAAAATGTGCACGCTTTTTTGTTTATATTTATTTTTTTTCGTAACTTTGACGAAGATTTACAACAACAAAAACAAACCCTAAAACAATAGATAATGCGTATGAAGAAATTGAGATTTTTGATTACCATGCTAGTCGTCGTCGCCCTGCCCTCCTGGGGGCAAGGAGCCAAAAGCATCCGTATCACGGAAGTGATGACGCACAACCGTACGGGCATCGTTGACGAGTACGGCAAGCACAAGCCATGGGTGGAATTAAGTAATTCCTCCTTTACCACGTACAACGTGCGTGGCATGTTCCTAACAACAGACCGAAGGGTGCTCGACAAAAGTATGCAACCCGAGGAACGGCGCAAGCTGATGACCCCCCTACCCAACAACGAACCTCGCACCACCCTGGGCGGCAAGAAAAGCATCGTGGTCTTCGAGAAAGGCAGGGAGACCGGCCCCTTCCAACTCCCCCTCAGGTTGCAGCCCATGCAGCCCAACTGGATAGCTCTCTATGACGGCAACGCCGTAGACCTCATCGACTCCGTGAGCGTTCCCGTCCTGCTGCCAGACCAGAGCTACGAACTGAGCCAAGATTTCAAGACATGGTCCAAGGCCGACGGCGACATGGTGACACCCGGCTACCTGCCGCAACCCACAGGACTGACCAAGTCGCAACAGCTCAAGAAGGCAGACCCCTACGGCATAGGCATCACCGTGCTCTCCATGGGCATCGTGTTCGTCTGCCTGGCCTTGCTCTTCCTGGCACTCTGGGTCTTGGGGATATTCATGAAACGAAAACAGCAAGATGGCGAAGCCGTGAAGCCCGCCCCACCGACGACTCCTGCGGAAAAAACACCTACAGCCAACGCAACCGAAACAAGCCAGGAAGAAATCTACATGGCCGTCATCGCCCTGGCTCTAAAGGAACATCTGGGAAACAAGCACGACACAGAGTCGGGAGTACTCACCATCAAACCCAAGCAAACCAGATGGAACACCACTCATTTCAACAACTTCTAAAAACACGAACAACATGAAATACGAATATAAGGTAAAAGGCGTAGACTACGCCGTAGAAATCGAAGACATCAAGGGCAATATTGCCAACGTGACAGTGAACGGAATCCCGTTTGAAGTAGAGATGAAACAACCCACTAAGACTACCAAGCCCAAGGTGAAACTAGGCACTCCACCAACACCGCCTCCCGCCCCCACGGCAGCAGCGGCCAAGCCTGCAGCCAAGGAAGAAGCCCCGGCGGGAGCCACGCCAGTAACAGCCCCACTGCCCGGCACCATCAACGACATCAAAGTGAAGACGGGCGACACCGTGAAGACGGGCGACACCGTGGTGGTGCTTGAAGCCATGAAGATGCAAAACAACATCGAGGCAGAATGCGACGGAACCATCGCCAGCATCAACGTAAGCAAGGGCGATGCCGTCAGCGAAGGCGACACACTCGTTACGATCAAGAAATAAACCATTTAAAAGATTTTGCTTATGGATTTCATTATACAAAACTTCAATGAGTTTCTGACCTATACGGGCTTCGCCAACGCCACGGCCGGAAACCTCATCATGATATTGGTGGGAGCCCTTTTCATCTGGCTCGCCATCAAGAAAGACTTCGAACCGCTTCTCCTAGTGCCCATCGGACTGGGAATCATCCTAGGCAACATCCCCTTCCGAGCAGATGCGGGACTTGAGATTGGTCTCTATGAGGACAACTCTGTGCTGAACATCTTCTACCAGGGCGTGAAACAGGGTTGGTATCCCCCACTCGTCTTCCTGGGCATCGGAGCAATGACCGACTTCTCAGCCCTCATCTCCAACCCTAAGCTGATACTGATCGGAGCTGCCGCCCAATTCGGCATCTTCGGTGCCTACATGATAGCCCTTGCCCTTGGGTTTGAGCCCAACCAGGCAGCAGGCATCGCCATCATCGGCGGAGCCGACGGCCCCACAGCCATCTTCCTCAGCAGCAAGCTGAGTCCAAACTTGATGGGAGCCATCGCCGTATGCGCCTATTCCTATATGGCTCTGGTGCCTGTCATCCAGCCACCGTTGATGCGCCTCCTCACCACCAAGGAGGAGCGCGTCATCAAGATGAAACCAGCCCGCACCGTCAGCCAGACGGAAAAGATACTCTTCCCCATCGTAGGCTTGCTGCTCACGGCGTTCATCGTGCCCTCCGGTCTGCCCCTGCTGGGCATGCTCTTCTTTGGCAATCTGCTGAAAGAAAGTGGAAAGACCACACGTCTGGCCAAGACCGCAGGAAGCAGTCTCAACGACATCGTTGTGATGCTGCTGGGGCTGACCGTAGGATGCTCAACCCAGGCTTCGGAGTTTCTGACACTCAACACCATCAAGATTTTCGCACTGGGAGCCCTCGCCTTCATCATCGCCTCGGCCAGCGGTATCCTCTTTGTGAAACTGATGAACCTCTTCCTGCCCAAGGACAAGAAGTTGAATCCGCTCATCGGCAACGCCGGAGTCAGCGCCGTTCCTATGAGTGCCCGCATCTCCAACAACCTAGGTCTGGAATACGACCGTCGCAACTTCCTGCTCATGCACGCCATGGGTCCCAACGTAGCAGGCGTAATCGGGTCGGCTGTGGCAGCCGGTGCCTTGCTGGGATTCTTCAACTAGTAGTCTAAAAAATGTCCTACCGCCAGGTAGCGGACATGAAGGAATAGAGTAAAGCGGTGGCAAGGTTACGTTTTTGTAATTCTTGCCACCATTTTAGACCAATTTTATGTGGCAGTGGATGCTATGCACACGAGAGTTTTTTCACGAAAAATCTGTCATCTGTCACCAATTATGGTATAATACTCTCTATACCAATATATTAAATCGGTGACAGATGAATAATAGTAAACATTATCTGCCACCAATCTGCCACCTTTTTGACCTATCTGTCACCTTTTTTAGCGATTTTTGAATAGAATTCTGCTTTTTTCCACCACAATGGGGCCTCGCTTTTGATATATTGAGGTATGGAATGCGAGGTATCTCTGGGTGCCGACGCACAGAACAGTGCATCGGGAGATACCGGGAGTTTCAAACGGAGAAACCGGGAGTTTCAAACGGAGAAACTGCATGCAACAAAGTCAGATACAAGCCGTAACTGTGACAGATTTGACTTTTCACAGTTACCACAGCATTTTCCACGGCTATTTCTTGGTTTTGTCGAAGAATATGATTAATTTTGCAAGCTGAAACAAAAGACAAGTGGAAACTTGTTGTAACATAACAACATCACTATTAATGGGAAGAAACAAATATTCTGCAACAGAAATCAAGGAAATCGGCAAGTTACTGCGGCTCAAGAACGCAGGCAATCGACTACAACAAAAACTGATACGACACGACCTTCGTGTGGACTATGAGTTCAACATCTCCGACTTCAACGAACCGGGCAAGGCCTTTGGCGAGGAGGAACTGCAGGCTACCATCAAGCGAGGTGCAATCCAGATACTCGACGATGCCACCATCGAGGCAATGAAGGCTAAGCGTGCCCGCGACAAGGCTCGCGACGAGGCTGAACGCCAAAAGGAAGCCATTACCAATGGGGAACAGACCGACTGGCAGGAGGCAATGAAAGAATGGAATGAATATTATAAATAAAGTGACAATGGCAAAAGTATTAATCAAAACTTCAGAAGGCGACATCACGGTTCGCCTCTACGACGAGACACCCCGACACCGCGACAACTTCATCAAGTTGGCGAAGGAGGGATATTTCGACGGCACACTCTTTCACCGTGTCATCAAGGACTTCATGATCCAGGGCGGCGATCCAGACAGCAAGGGTGCCCCCAAGGGAAAGATGCTCGGTACGGGCGGGCCAGACTATACCATCCCAGCCGAATTTGTCTACCCCCAACTTTTCCATAAGCGCGGAGCCTTGAGCGCAGCTCGCCTTGGCGACGAGGTGAATCCCGACCGCGAGAGCAGCGGCAGCCAGTTTTACATCGTGTGGGGAAAGACCTACAAGCAGAACGAGCTGAAACAGATGGAGAAGCAGATGGGTATGCAGATGGAACAAGCCATCTTCAACCAGCTGGCCAAGGAGCACCACGACGAAATCATGAACTTCCGCCGCAACCGTGACCGAGAGGGACTGATGAAACTTCAAGACGAACTCGTGGACGAGACCAAGAAGCGCTGCAAAGCGGAGGGATATCCCAAGTTTACCGACGAGCAAGTAAAAGCCTACACCGAAGCGGGCGGCACTCCGTTCCTCGACAACCAGTACACCGTATTCGGAGAGGTGGAAAGCGGACTCGATATCGTGGAGAAAATCCAGAAATGCGAGACACTTCGTGGAGACAGGCCCAAAGAAGACATCTCGATGGAGATTTCCGTAATAGAATAAAAATGACAAGACAAATCAAAATGACTAGCAAAGAGATTATGAAGAGCTTGATGCCCAAAGGAATGCTATTGGTCCTGGCCACGGCAGGTTCCAACTACAGCCTTGCACAGACGGCCACTGTCGTGGTGAAAAACCCGACAACGGCATCTCGCATGGAGCTCATCGAGCTGAACATGAACGACGTGAAGGCGAAGCTCGGAAACGCCACCCCAAAGAAAGGCGAGACCTACATCGTGAAGAACAAGGCGGGACAACAGATTGGTTCACAAATCACCCACGACGGCAAACTCCTGATAGACGCCGGCATACGCCCCAACAGCTCGGCCATCTACTACGTGAGCATCGGCAAGCCCTATCCGCAGAAAGTATGGGCCACAGGTGCCCTCTACAAAATCAGAAAGGACGACATCGCCTGGGAGAACGACCGCTGCGCCTACCGCGTGTATGGCCCTGCCCTGCAGAAAACAGGCGAACGCTCCTTCGGCACCGACATTTGGGTGAAGAACACCCCCGACACCGTGGTCTACGACCGATACATCAAAGACATGAACGGCAACATCGAGGGCGACAAGATAGATGCACAAGCCCGGAAGGCCAAGAGCGAGGACCAGCGCAAGGCCCTGCAAGCCAAGTCGCGCGAGGTGGACATCACCACCTCCTTCCACCTCGACCACGGCAACGGACTCGACCCCTACCGCGTGGGGGCCACGCTCGGCATCGGCGCACCAAGCTTGATGGTAGGCAAGACGCAATACTTGCCCTATTGCTGGAAAACCTACAAGATTTTGGACAACGGACCACTCCGCTTCACCGTAGAACTGACCTATGCCCCCTCAGCCATCGGCGATATGAAAGAGGTGGTGGAACACCGCATCATCTCGCTCGACAAGGGCAGCAACTTCAACAAGATGACCGTCTGGTATGATGGCCTGACCACCCCTACCGACTTCGCCACCGGTTTCCCCATCCACGAGGAAGACACTGAGAACAAGACCTTGGCCAAGGACTACGTGAGCTACGCCGACCCTACCGACAACCAGGAAGTCAACCAGAGCCAGGTATTCGTGGGTGTCCTCTTTCCCCAGGGCGTGGACAACACCTACTACCAACTCTTCGACAAGAAGCATGACGGCGCCACCGGCCATGCCCTCGGACTGAAGCGAGGATTGAAGAACCAGGAGAAATACAGCTATTACTTCGGAGCAGCCTGGAGCAAGTACGACGTGCGCAGCTATGGCGAATGGCAACTCCGCATCAAGGATTATCTGGAAACCTTGAAAGCACCGCTTCAAGTTACTATCCAATAAGAACAATAAAGGTCTCCTCAATCGGGAGACCTTTATTAATTTGTGCGGCTTATTACAATTTCTTAATCGTCATCTTTCCATCCCTGGAAACGACAATCTCCACCTGATAGCTCATGCTGCTGTCGGGCATCGCCAATATCACTTGATAATGGATGCCACTGGCATCGATGTTCTTGTAGACTATGTCACTCAAGATGGCTTGTTTCAAAAACTCGGCGGGCACTACATTCTGAAAATCCTTCTTGTGGAAGTCACGGGAGAAAACACGGTTGGCACCATGATAAACATGTATGTTCACGATGTTGTCATAGTAGACATTGTCCACCTGCACCCCATCGTCGTTGTAGGAACTCTTATACACCTTATAAGTAGTGGGGTTCACCTGCACATACAGATGGAATCTCTCATCACCCCCGCCTATAATCGTGTCGCGCTTGACGATTGTATTCTGGTTGAGCGCCACCGCAGGCTCGCTCTGAAACTGCTTGAGGTAAGACTTGTCGGCAGTTTTCACCAGTTTCACCACGTCACCATTCTGCACCTTGAACTCAAAGAGATGCTCCGCCTGCTTCACGATGGGATATTTCACCACGTTGGCCCCCTCCATCACCAAGGTATCTCCGAAGATACGGAAATAGACAGGTTGGCTGGTAGGGTCGGTATAATAGATAGTATCTCCCTTCACGCGGAAGGCCACATCGTCGTCGTCCTCGTTCAACCACACGCCCTGAAGCATCTTCTTGGCGGCAGCGTCCTCCTCCCTCTGTTCCTGTACCTTGCCGGTGTTCTGGCCACAACTGGCGAAAGCCAAGGCGCAAGCCAACGCCACAGCTCCCATCGGCAGTGCCATATGGGCTACATTCTTTGTCATGATGCAATCATTTTTTTATTCGAAGAAATCGGCTTCCTCAAACTTTTTCGCCTTGTCGCGATCTTTGTCGGAGGTAAGCACCTCCATATCTTCAATGGGCCATTCCACACCTACGGTAGGATCGTCCCATCGGATGCTGGCCTCCTGGGCTGGAGCATACACATTGTCCACCTTATAAGTGAAAACGGCCTCGGGGCTCATCACCAGAAAACCATGGGCAAAACCGCGGGGAATGAAGAGCTGTCGCTTGTTGTCCTCGCTCAGTTCCACCATCACATACTTGCCAAAGGTAGGGCTCGACTTGCGCATATCTACCGCCACATCCAGCACCTTTCCCTTGATGACACGCACCAACTTAGCCTGCGAGAACTCGCCTTTTTGATAATGCAAACCGCGTAGCACGCCCTTGCTGGACTTCGACTCATTGTCTTGCACAAACTCTACATGCCTGCCCACGTGCTCGTCAAACTCAGCCTGTTTCCAAGCCTCGAAAAAGTAGCCGCGCGCATCCTCAAACACCCGTGGCTCAATAATCCAGACCCCCTGGATTTCCGTTTCAACATATTTCATAAGAAATAAAATTATAATTTTGGCACAAAGATAATGTATTTTTTCCAAACGGCAAAAAAAAAACCACTTTTTATAGTTTCTTCTAAAGATTTCCTTCACTTTTGTTGTTGGTTTCTCCAAAAAGCAGTACCTTTGCAAGCGTGATAGAACTAAAAAGACATATCGAGATTCTGCTTTTGGGCAACGACTGCGTGATTGTCCCCGACTTCGGAGGCTTCATGGCCCATCATGTAGAGGCTGTTTACGATGGCTCGGGCAACATGTTCCTGCCACCGCTTAGGACTATTGGCTTCAATCCACAGCTCAAAGTCAACGACTCCCTGCTCGTCCTCTCCTATGTAGAGGCCTACGACATCAGCTACCCCGAAGCCTTGAACCGAATCGCCGAGGAAGTGGCGGAGGTTCGCCAGACTTTGGAGAACGAGGGCAAGTACGTATTCAGCGACCTGGGCACCATCCGTCTCAACGAAGATGGCAACTATAGTTTTGAGCCTTGCGAGGCAGGCATCTTGACTCCTAGCCTCTACGGTTTGGGGAGTTTTGACATGCTCCCCCTCGCCCAGCTGAATGCCGGGGAAAACGGCAATCAAGAGGCCGAGGTTTCGGAAGCTATCAAACAAGCTGCTCCAGAGACAGGCAAAGGCGAGGGAAAGCTCAACTCCGTATTTGTGCCCGACGAGGAAGAGGATGAAGACCGGCATCCAGGCGCAGAAGTCATCAGCATCAAGAAAAGCTGGCTGCGCAACATTGCCGCCGCCTGCATCGCCGTCATCGCCTTCTTCACAGTTTCCACTCCGCTCGGAACGCCCAATGTGCAGAAGAGCCAAATAGACACCGGCATGCTCACACGCATCATGCCCAAGGAGTTGACCACTACGCAAGTGGCGAAGCCTGTCAGAGAGGAACCGCAAGAACTGAATTTGACTCAAGAAGAGAGCGCGGAAGAAAGCGAAACAAACAAAAAGCTCGACATTGCCCAGGACCAGGAGTTGCCAACCTCCACCTCTTATTATAGTATCGTGCTGGCCAGCCGCGTCACCAAGCGCAACGCCGCCCACTATGCAGAGATGTTGCAAGACAAGGGGTTCAAGGAAGCCAAGGTATTGATAACCAGCAATAACGTGAAAGTGATTTACGGCACCTACCCCACTCAGGGCGAGGCTTATTCCGCACTCAACCGTCTCCACGACAACGAAGCATTCTCCGACGCTTGGATTACCCAGGTGAAAGAATAGAAACCGTCGTCCACATCAATATAGAAATCAAAAAGAAAAAGTTTTCATGAAAAGAGTACGTTGCCCCAAATGCGATAATTTCATCACATTCGACGAAACAAAATACCAGCAAGGTCAAAGCCTCGTTTTCGTATGCCCCAACTGCAACAAGCAGTTCGGTATCAGGATGGGTGTATCTAAGCTTCGCGAGACTCGCAAGGAGGAAAATATAGACGAACAAGCCAACGAGAAGGGCTACGGCTCCATCGTGGTCATCGAGAACGTGTTCGCATACAAGCAAGTCATCCCCTTGCAAATGGGCGACAACACCATCGGCAGATACCAGAAAGGCAGCGGCGTAACCTGCCCCATCGAGACTGTGGACCCTAGCGTGGACATGCACCACTGCGTAATCAACGTGAGCCGCGACAAGAAGGGCAAGTTGAAATACGTGCTCCGCGACGGCCCCAGCTATACGGGCACCTTCGTGGACAACGAGATTTTGGGCGACCGCGAGCGACGCGTGATAGAAGACGGAACCCTCTTCACCATCGGAGCCACCTCCATCATTCTTCGCACAGCCGATAGCGAGGAAGGATAGATTTGCGTCTACAAAAAGAAGAAAAGCATAATTATACATTTTTTAGTTACGAAATGAAAGAAAAGAACTATATTTCGTAATCTTTTTGCCGATATTTTCTTTCAATTAAAAGAAAATATGTACCTTTGCATCTGTAAACTAGAATTACGTCAATTTATGGATGTAGCAATCGTAAAATACAATGCCGGAAATATCTATTCCGTAGTCAACGCCTTGAGGCGATTGGGCATAGACCCTGTGCTCACCGACGATGCAGAAAGGCTCCAAAAGGCCGACCGCGTGCTCTTCCCGGGGCAAGGTCAGGCCAGGGAAGCCATGGACTATCTCAAAGCCCACCAGTTGGATCAAGTTATCAAGAGCCTCAGCCAACCCGTACTGGGCATCTGCGTGGGTCAGCAATTACTGTGCCGCCACTCAGAGGAAGGCGACGTAGACTGCATCGGCATCTTCGACGTAGACGTGAAACGCTTTCAGCCCAAGAAACACGAGGACAAAGTGCCCGCCATGGGATGGAACGAAATCTACGACCTGAAGACCGACCTCTACAAGGGACTTGACCGCCCTTACAGCTATTTTGTACACAGCTATTACGTGCCTCTCTGCGAGGAGACCATCGCCAAGGCAGACTATATCCAGCCCTACAGTGCCTCACTCCACAAGGACAACTTCTACACCTGCCAGTTCCACCCCGAAAAAAGTGGGAAAGTGGGCGAGCTGATTATCAAGAACTTTCTTGAGATAGAACAATGAGCGGCGCATCCCACGATGCAAGAAATCACAGAAAAAGAAAAGAGAACATGATAGAACTCATCCCCGCCATCGACTTGATCGACGGACAGTGCGTACGCCTCACCAAGGGCGACTATGACCAGAAAAAAGTTTACAACGACAACCCTGCCGAAGTGGCAAAGAACTTCGAAAAGCTGGGCTTCAAGCGTCTGCACGTGGTAGACCTCGACGGAGCCAAGAGCAAGCACGTCGTCAACGACCATGTACTCAGGGCCATCACCTCCTCCACGTCGCTCACCGTAGACTTCGGCGGCGGCATCAAGACCGAGGAAGACATAGAGAAAGCCTTCGCCGCAGGTGCCTCAATGGTCACAGTGGGCAGCGTCGCCGTAACCCATCCGGATCTCTTCATGCAATGGATGGAGAAATACGGTGCAGACAAGCTGATACTGGGAGCCGACGTGAGAAACGGGAAAATCTCCATCAACGGATGGAAAGAAGACTCGGCCGAAGATCTCCTACCCTTCCTCAAGCAGTATGTGGACAAGGGCGTGAGGAACGTACTCTGCACGGAAATCAGCAAAGACGGCACCCTGCAGGGCCCTGCCATCCCCCTATATAAGGACGTGATGGCTGCCTATCCCCAACTCCACCTCATCGCCTCGGGCGGCGTGAGTTGCAACAAGGACATCGACGACCTGGAAGCCGCAGGCATTCCTGCCGTGGTGTTCGGCAAGGCTTTCTACGAGGGGAAACTCAAATTTTAAGTTTAGAAGAAAATGGAAGAAAAGATAAAGGGACTGGCCAAGAGAATCGTGCCCTGCCTCGACGTGAAAAACGGGGAGACAGTGAAGGGCACGAACTTCGTGAACCTAAGAAGCGCCGGCGACCCGGTGGAACTGGGCAAGGCCTATAGCGACGCAGGAGCCGACGAGCTCGTGTTCCTCGACATCACAGCCAGCTACGAAGGGCGCAAGACGTTTACCGACATGGTGACGCGAGTGGCGGAAGCCATCAACATCCCGTTCACCGTGGGCGGAGGCATCAACGAACTCAAAGACGTAGACCGCCTGCTGAACGCCGGAGCCGACAAGGTGAGCATCAACAGCGCAGCCATCCGGCACCCCGAACTCATCAACGAGATAGCCGGCCACTACGGATCGCAAGTATGCGTGTGCGCCATCGACGCACGCCTCGACCCCGACGGCTGGCACTGCTACGTGAAAGGCGGAAGGGAGAGAGTGGAAATCGGACTCTTCGACTGGGCACGGGAAGTGGCCGACCGCGGAGCGGGAGAGATTCTCTTCACCAGCATGGACCACGACGGCGTGAAACAGGGATTTGCCAACGAAGCCCTCGCCCGCCTGGCCGAGGAAGTGAGCATCCCCATCATCGCATCGGGAGGAGCGGGCAAGAGCGAGCATTTCCGCGATGCCTTCACTCTGGGCAAGGCCGATGCAGCCCTCGCAGCCAGCGTGTTCCACTTCGGCGAAATAGCCATCCCAGAGCTCAAGAAATATCTGAGAGCGGAAGGCATCAACGTGAGATTGTAATACATTAAACATAAAGATAAAGATGGAAATAGATTTCGAAAAAATGGGCGGACTCGTTCCTGCCATCATCCAAGACGCAGTGACCAAGAACGTCCTGATGCTGGGATTTATGAACCAAGAAGCCTATGACAAGACTATAGAGACCAAGAAGGTGACCTTCTGGAGCCGTTCGCGAAACTGTCTCTGGACGAAGGGCGAAACCTCGGGACATTTCCTCAACCTAGTGAGCATACAGAACGACTGCGACCACGATACCCTACTGGTGAAAGTACACCCCGACGGTCCCACCTGCCACACAGGCACCGATACCTGCTGGGGCGAGACCAACGAGCTCAATCCCATCCTTTTCCTTTCAGAACTGCAAGACTTCATCAACAAGCGCCACGCCGAGATGCCCGAGGGCAGCTATACCACAAGCCTATTCAAGAAAGGCGTAAACAAAATGACGCAAAAGGTTGGAGAGGAAGCAGTTGAAACCATCATAGAAGCTACCAACGGTACCAACGGAAAGCTCATCTATGAATGTTCCGACCTCTTCTATCATCTCATCGTATTGCTCACCAGCAAGGGGCTGAGGATAGAAGACGTGGCCAAGGAACTACAGATGCGCCACGACCCGGAGTGGGACAAGAAGAGGCGCACGGCCAAGAGCAAGGGCGAGATGAAATGAAAAGTAAGAACTACAATATGAGGAATAGAAAATGCTGATAGACTACCAAAACGTAAGCATATACCAGGCCGACAAATGCGTGCTCAAAGACGTAAACTTCCACATCGACGAGGGCGAATTTACCTACCTGATTGGCAAGGTTGGTTCGGGCAAGAGCTCGCTGCTCAAAACGCTCTATTGCGAGCTCGACCTGGTGGAAGGAGAGACCGAAAAGGCCGAGATACTGGGCAAAGACCTCAAGACCATCAAGCGCAAGGAGATTCCAGCCCTGCGCAAGCAACTGGGCATCATTTTCCAGGACTTCCAGCTGCTCCACGACCGCACAGTGAGCAAGAACTTCGACTTCGTACTGAAGGCCACGGGCTGGAAGAGCAAGAAGGAACGCAAGGCGCGCATCGAGGAAGTGCTGAACGAGGTGGGAATGGTGGAGAAAATCGACAAGATGCCTCATGAACTCTCGGGAGGAGAGCAGCAGCGAGTGGCCATCGCCCGCGCCCTGCTCAACACGCCCAAGATCATCATCGCCGACGAGCCGACGGGCAACCTAGACCCCGACACCGCCAGCCACATCGTGGGCTTGCTCAAGGACATTACCAAGCAGGGCACGGCCGTGGTGATGACCACCCACAACATCCCCATGCTCGATAAGTTTCCAGGCATCGTATACCGCTGCAAGGACGGAGCCATCCACGACGTGACCCGAGAATACAATCACATCGACCTCTCGGAAGAAGGGGAAGAGAATTAAAATAATGATGAACGATGAGTGAAGAATACAACACTCAGCATTACAACATTAAAAATCAAACATTAAACACTAGATAAAGATGAAGGTAATGAAATTCGGAGGAACTTCCGTTGGCTCACCAGAGCGCATGAAGGGAGTGGCCTCACTGATCACTGAGTCTGGCGAGCCAACATTCGTTGTGCTCTCCGCCATGAGTGGAACAACCAACTCGCTCGTAGAAATCTCCGACTATCTCTACAAGAAAAACCCGGAGGGAGCTAATGAGGTAATCAACAACCTGGAGAAGAAATACTTCCAGCACGTGGAAGAGCTCTACTCCACCCCCGAGATGAAGAAGACCACGATGGAATTTCTGCAAGGAGAATTCAACTATCTGAGATCCTTCACCAAAGACCTCTTCACTTCTTTCGAGGAGAAGAGCATCGTGGCACAGGGAGAGGTGATGAGCACCAACATGGTTGTAAACTACTTGAACGAACAGGGTGTAAAGGCTATATTGCTCAACGCATTAGATTTCATGCGCACCGACAAGAACGCAGAGCCAGACCCACAATACATCAAGGAGAAGCTCGCAGCCATCATGGAGCAGAACCCCGACTATCAGATTTACATCACC
The DNA here is from genome assembly GCA_963630065.1 of Bacteroides fragilis. Classification (GTDB taxonomy): domain Bacteria; phylum Bacteroidota; class Bacteroidia; order Bacteroidales; family Bacteroidaceae; genus Prevotella; species Prevotella fragilis_A. The sequence continues at coordinate 45,125 of CAVGLH010000002.1, forward strand.
CAGGGCTTCATCTGCCGCAACGCATACGGTGAGGTGGACAACCTGCAGCGAGGCGGAAGCGACTACACGGCCTCCCTCATCGGTGCCGCACTGCCCGCAGAAGAGATACAGATCTGGACCGACATCGACGGTATGCACAACAACGACCCACGCGTAGTGGAGAAGACTGAGGCAGTGCGCCAACTCAACTTCGAGGAGGCAGCCGAGCTGGCCTACTTCGGAGCCAAAATCCTCCACCCCACCTGCGTGCAGCCAGCCAAATATGCAGGCATCCCCGTGCGCTTAAAGAACACAATGGACCCCAAGGCCGACGGCACCATCATCGACAACGTTATCGTGCGAGGCAAGATCAAGGCAGTGGCTGCCAAGGACAACATCACCGCCATCAAAATCAAGAGTAGCCGCATGCTCCTGGCCACGGGCTTCCTGCGCAAGGTGTTCGAAATTTTCGAGAGCTACCAGACTCCAATCGACATGATTGCCACCTCGGAAGTCGGCGTGAGCATGAGCATAGACAACGATACACACCTCAACGACATCGTCAACGAGCTGAAGAAATACGGCACCGTGACCGTAGACTCCGACATGTGCATCATCTGCGTGGTGGGCGACCTCGACTGGAGCAACGTGGGCTTCGAGACTCTTGCCACAGACGCGATGAAGAACATCCCCGTGCGCATGATTTCCTACGGCGGCAGCAACTACAATATCTCTTTCCTTATCCGCGAAAAGGACAAGAAGCAGGCTCTGCAAAACCTGAGCAACATGCTATTCTAAAAGAAAACTAAAATTAAGAGAAAAAAGAAGATGAAAGGTACATTTCCTATAGAAAAGTTCAAGGAGATACAGACTCCATTCTACTATTACGACACGGCCCTCCTGCGCCAGACGCTGAAAACCATCAACGAGGAGGCCGGCAAGCACGAGGGCTTCGAGGTACACTACGCCGTGAAGGCGAACGCCAACCCCAAGGTGCTCAACATCATCTGCCAGGCGGGACTGGGAGCCGACTGCGTGAGCGGCGGCGAGATCAAGGCCTGCATAGCAGCAGGATTTCCTGCAAGCAAGATAGTGTATGCCGGCGTGGGAAAGAGCGACTGGGAAATCAACCTGGGCCTGGAGAAAGGCATCTTCTGCTTCAACGTGGAGAGCGTACCCGAACTGGAGGTAATCAACGAGCTGGCCGCCCGGCAGAACAAGGTAGCACAGGTGTGCTTCCGCATCAACCCCGATGTGGGAGCACATACCCACGCCAACATCACCACGGGCTTGGCAGAGAACAAGTTCGGCATCGCCATGCGCGATATGGAGAGCGTGATTGAGGAGGCTGCAAAGATGAAGAACATCAAATTTCTTGGGCTCCACTTCCACATTGGCAGTCAGATACTTGACATGGGTGACTTCGAGGCTTTGTGCAACCGTATCAACGAGTTGCAAGACCAGCTGGAGAGTCATCATATCGAGGTGAAGAACATCAATGTGGGCGGAGGCTTGGGCATCGACTACAACCACCCCAACCGAGTGCCCGTGCCCGACTTCAAGTCCTATTTCGACACCTACGCAAAATTCCTGAAACTGCGCCCAGGGCAGAAGCTCCACTTCGAGTTAGGGCGCGCCGTGGTAGGACAGATGGGTTCGCTCATCACCAAAACACTCTACATCAAGCAGGGTGCCGTGAAGCAGTTTGCTATCGTCGACGCAGGCATGACCGACCTCATCCGCCCCGCCCTCTACCAGGCCTTTCACAAGATAGAAAACATCTCCAGCGAAGAACCCGAGGAGACCTACGACGTGGTGGGCCCCATCTGCGAGTCGAGCGACGTGTTTGCCAAGGCAGTGGATCTGAACAAGACCCACCGCGGCGACTTGCTCGCCCTGCGGTCGGCAGGAGCCTACGGCGAGATAATGGCGAGCCAGTACAACTGCCGCCAACTGCCCAAGGGCTATACAACAGAAGATCTGCTCTAGAAACTCTAGAAGTCAGAAGTTAGAAATCTGAAGCTGAATAATGATAACAATCAGTTTGACAACTATTATTGCAGGCGCAGGAGTGGTTGGGCTAGCGATTGCAGGTTCGCTGGTCAATCCCTTCCTGCGCTCGCTGCGCTTTCCCCGGGAATCCAAGGAGGAAGCACTGGAAACGGAGTCTGGAGAACAACCCAGGCAACAGCAGCCAGAAAATCCGAAGCCCCAGCCACCCGTGACGGTGCTCATCACCGCCCGCGACAACCTGACTGAGCTGGAGCGCAACCTGCCCTCCTTCCTACAACAGCAATACGAGGGAGAATGGCAGGTAATCGTAGTCTGCCAGAGCACCGACGGCGACACCCAGGACTATCTGAAGCGCATGGCTGCGGAAAATCCACACCTATATTATACTTACATCCCCGAGAGCTCCCGCTACATGAGCCGCGAGAAGCTGCAGGTGACTCTTGGAGTGAAGGCGGCCCAAAACGAATGGATCATCCTCACCGCCCCCAGCTGCAAACCAAGCAGCGACAGATGGCTCGCCCGGATGACCCAGCAATGCCGGGAACCCAATCACCTCGTGCTGGGCTATGTAGGCCTCGACGAAGAAACCCGCGGAGTGCGACGCTTCGAAAACATCCGCAAAGCCTTCTACCTGCTGCGCCGTGCCCAGCATTCACGCGGCTACTGCACCCACATGCCCCTCGTGGCCTTCCGCAAGAGCGACTTCATGAGGGAACAGGGCTACCAGGGCAACCTGGAACTGGTGCGCGGAGAATACGACTTCTTGGTGAACAAATATGCCCACTACGGAGAAACCGCCGTGGAACTAAACAGCGAAGCCTGGCTGACAAGCGACAAACCGAGCGACAAAGATTGGCACAACAACCACCTCTATTTCCTCGCCTCGCGTGGCACCCTGGAGAAGTCTTCGTCCATGCGCGCCCTGATGCTCATGGACCATCTGCTCCCCCACCTGAGTCTCGTAGCCTCCATCGCAGTCCTAACATTTTCCATACTCGAAAGCAACTGGATATTGACAGGAGTCGCCGGATTTGCCTTCTTGCTGCTCATATTATTGCGCATGCTGATAGCCCGCAAGGCCGTGCGACACTTCGACGACAACCTGTCCCTCCTTATGCTGCCGCTGTATGAATATGGCATCGTGTGGCGCAACCTTGCCGACAAGATGAGATACTGGCGCGCCGACAAGAACGACTTCACGAGCCACAAGAGTTAGCCAGGAATAAAGAAGTCAGACGTTTTAAAAAAAATGACGGGATTATGAAGGTATACTTTTTCATTTCAAAAGAGAAGAGGGGGCACAAGATGTACCTGCCCTACATCGAGACGCTGAACAAGAATCTCGATATCACTACCACGTCGATGACCGATGCCGACATTGTCCTGCTCATGGGAGCATGGACAATGGAGGGAGCCAGACTGGCCAAGCAGGCCAGACGGATGGACATCCCCTACATCGTTTGCCCCTTGGGAGACCTGTCGGAATATAACTGCAAAAGCCCGAAACTAAAGCGAAGCCTGCAAAAGACCATCTATCTGAAGACGATGTACAGGAAGGCGGAGGCCGTGGTAGCCACCACCCCGATGGAGCAAGAATACCTCACACGCCTGGGATGGAACAAGAACGTGCTGCTAGTGCGCTACTTCGGCTACAGCCATCTTGCCAGCGAGCAATCCACCACCGACGAGTGGAACGCCACACATGCCAGCAGTCTCGCCAACCACGAGAAACGGAAGGCCGACAGGATAGCCTCCCTAACCAAGGACCCCATCGTGGCGCAAATCTTGCAAATCAAGAGCCGCATGCCCCACAAGTACATCCCCCAGCCCTATCTCGATGACCTCAACACCCTACTCTACGCCGACAACTACGACGAGGATGCCGTCAATGAAGAGCTGCGAAAGCTGAAAATAGACACCTTCGCCGCCTCCGTGTTCCAGGCCATGACAGAGAAGACGGGACTTACCGACGGATTCATGCCCCTGCCCGCCAAAAAGAGCAGAAAGAGCAGAGAGATTTTGACGTATGTCAAAAAATAGACACTTTTCATCACTTTGTCATGCCATCTTGACCGATTTTCAACAATTAGGTATTAACTTTGCAACCGAAAAAGAGAAACAAAGAGAGTTTAAGATAAAAGACCGTTAAGGTGTTAAAGGTTTAATTTAAAGATTGTAGAAAGGAAAAATTATGATGACAACAGGAATGATACTCGCAGTAGTGGCAATCATGATTGCACAAGCTGTGAATGTAAACAACAAAATGGAAATGGGCAAGTAAAAAAACAGCAAGTGCCCCAGTATCAACAATTTAAGGTAAAGAAAGGATAACGATTATGAAAAAAATGATTGAAGACATCAAGAACGCCGTCAAGGCTATTTTGGCAAACTACATCAATGCGATGGAATTATATGGCGAAGCCCTGAGCAGAAGCAGGGGCGTAGCTTGTGTATAAAAAGAAAAGAATGAGTCAGTATGTTTTTTGGGAAAAAACAAAAAGCTGAGCGTGCCGGTATTCATATCGGCACGCTTTTCGTTTTTCGGGGGTTGCGGGATTTCCGCAGCCCCCTATATCAACATTATCTTACTTCAGCTTCTTGTAACCATACACGGCACGGTCGCCAAGCTGCTCCTCTATGCGAATGAGCTGGTTGTACTTGGCCATGCGGTCGGTACGGCTCATGCTACCCGTCTTGATCTGACCAGAGTTGGTGGCCACTGCGATGTCGGCAATGGTGGTGTCCTCTGTCTCGCCAGAACGGTGTGAGGTGACGGTGGTGTAACCATGGCGGTGAGCCATCTCGATGGCGTCGAGAGTCTCTGTCAATGAACCAATCTGGTTCACCTTGATAAGGATGGAGTTGGCGGCCCCCATCTTGATACCCTTCTCCAGGAACTTCACGTTGGTCACGAAGAGGTCATCGCCTACCAACTGGCAGCGGTCGCCGATGGCAGCGGTGAGCTTCACCCAGTTGTCCCAGTCATTCTCATCGAGACCATCCTCGATAGAGTCGATAGGATACTTGGTAATCAGCTCCTCCAAGAACTTAATCTGCTCCTCGGCGGTGAGCTTCTTGCCGTTGGGGTCTTTCTTCTTTCCGTCCTTGAGCTGACGGTAGTCATAATACCACTCACCATTCTCCTGCACGGCAAATTCGCTGGCAGCACAGTCCATCGCAATCTTCACGTCTTTGCCGGGCTCGTAGCCTGCGTCCTTGATGGCCTGACAGATGCTGTCGAGCGCATCCTCGATACCATTCAATGCAGGAGCGAAGCCACCCTCATCGCCTACGGCAGTGGAGAGACCGCGCTTCTTCAAAAGCTTGGCCAAAGCATGGAACACCTCGGCACCCATACGGATAGCCTCCTTCTCGGAAGGAGCACCTACGGGGCGAATCATGAACTCCTGGAAGGCGATGGGAGCATCGGAATGAGCGCCACCATTGATGATGTTCATCATAGGCACTGGCAACACATAGGTGTTGGCACCGCCGATGTAGCGATACAATGGGATGTGGAGATACTCAGCAGCAGCATGAGCCACGGCGAGAGAAACGCCGAGGATGGCGTTGGCACCAAGGTTAGACTTGGTCTTGGTACCGTCGAGCTCCAACATCTTATAGTCGATGTCGCGCTGCTCCAAAACAGAGTAGCCTACGAGTGCGGGGGCGATGACAGTGTTCACATTCTCCACAGCCTTCAGTACGCCCTTGCCGAGATAGCGGCTCTTGTCGCCGTCACGGAGTTCGAGAGCTTCGTTCTCACCGGTGGAAGCACCAGAAGGAACAGAAGCGCGGCCCACGATGCCCGACTTCAATGTTACCTCAACTTCAACTGTTGGATTGCCACGCGAATCCAAGATTTCTCTTGCATGTACTTTTTCAATAATCATGATTTTTATACCTTTATTTAGTTACTAAAAACATTCATTTTTTCGACTGCAAAAGTAACAAGAATCATGCAAACGACAAAATCCCAGGTATCACAAGAAATCGGTATTTTTCTTTTTCGGCAATACCTAGTTGTAGTGATTCACCCTGTCCTTATCGAAACGTGGAAGCAAAAATGCGCCTTATTTCCTCTCTATCGGGAAAGCCTTCAGCAACCGCTTGTACTCCTTGCTCGTTATCTGCATCGTCGTGCCATGGCGGGGCGTAAAATTGCCCTTGGTCTGGGTATCCTGCACATAGGTGAAGGTGTTGAGATTATCGGTGCTCTTCACAAACTGGTAGAATCCGTTCATGTAGCAATCGTACATCAAGCACCAGCCACCGGAGATAAGCGGGAACACGCCGGCACCCTCGACGGCATTCTTGGTCAACTCGCAATAACCAGGGCGCAACGTCCACGTTTCTGGCTTATGTAAGTCTGTGAAGGTATATTGCTTGATACCCTTATGCTGGCCGCCCTCCGTCTTAAAGAAAAGATGGAACACGCCGCCCGCATCCTGCACGATGTCTGTATCGATGGCAGGCTGCTTGTAGTCGAAAAGTATCTGTGGACTTTCCTCCAGGTCGGTGAAGTCGGCGTTGGCATAGCAATAATACACCCTGTCGTAAGGAATGGAGCCATCATCGGTGAGCAGGGAAAAATATACCATGTACTTGCCCACACTCTTGTCGTAGATGGTCTGCGGTGCCCACACACGGGTGACATGGGCGAAATTGGAGCCTTTGTACTTGTCGGGGAAATGCACCGTGTGGTGCGTCCAATGCACAAGATCCTTGGAGCGGAGCAAGACGATGCCCCTGTTGCTCGCCCACCCCAGCGAGCATCGCATGTCTGTCACGACCATATAGAAAGAACCATCCTCACCACGCAGGATGTGAGGGTCGCGCACCGCTTTGGCCAAAGCTATGGAGTCGCTTCCGATAACAGGGTTGCCTCCATTGAGCGGAGTGTAGTTGAAACCATCGTCACTCACGGCGAAATGTATTTGCTCTTCCTGTGGTGCGTTGCCGGTGAAATAGGCGAAAAGGTAATTGGTCATCTTGGCTTTCTTCTTGGCGTCGGCCTGGGTGGCAAAGCCTAGGGCTGCAACCATCGCAATACCCAAGAGTGCTTTCTCTTTTATCTTCATCATGAATAATACCTGTAAAATTATTATTTAAACTTCCTCCACTATCTCGGCCAAATCCTTGCGCTTCTTCTCCGCATGCGGACAATCTTCGGCAATATGCCCGATGGGCACGACGACCACGGCCTCATAGCCCTCACGACCAAAGTATTGCTGCATCTTGCCAGTATCGTAAGCGCATACCCAACAAGTGCCTAGTCCTCGCTCTGTCGCAGCAAGGCAAAGGTGCTCTGTGGCGATGGCGACATCTATGTCGCCATGAGGCTTGTCATCATACTTGCGCACCCAGTTCTCCTCCGTACTGCGCATACCTATAATATATATAGGAGCCGTCTTGAACCACTCCCGGTCGTAGCATTCCTGCAATTTCCGCTTAGCCTCCTCCGAGCCAACCACCAGCCACTTCCAAGGCTGTCTGTTGCAAGCGGACGGCGCCAGGCGCACACACTCCATCACATAGTCCATATCCTCCTTATCCACAAGTTGGGCGGTAAACTTTCGAGCCGAGAAACGTTCACGGCTCAACGACAACATATCTTTCATCTCTGTTTCCTTTCTTTAATTTTGATTTGAAGGCAAAGTTACAAAATATCCGTGAAATTGCAAAATCTACGGGGTATATTTTAACGAAAAGACAGGAAAGACGAAAAAAATCATAAAGGAAAACTCATATTACAATATAATTTCATATCTTTGCAGAAATATTAAACCCAAACTTTTTATTTTTCAAAGTATGAAACAAGAATTATTCCCCATCAAAGTGTCCAGGGTAGACGACCTGGCAAAGGTTTATATCGTAGAGTATGAAGGCAAAATCTACAGAATACACATGGTGTCCGAACAAATCGGTAAAGGTAACCCCGGAGAAATTGTCTGCACCATAGAAAAGACGCAAAACTCCGTCATCATCACGCAAGACATGGAGACGCTTCTCCGAAGACATTACAAGGAGGGCGACGAAGTGGTCTACAGGATAGAACGGGTCACAAATTCCTATTACTTCCTAAAAGACGAATTCGGATATACTACCTATCTGGACAGCAAGTATAAAATCAACCCCACCATCACCCCCAACCTGAGATGCCGCATCAAGTCGATCAACAACAAGAGGGTAAACGTGGAACTGGTGGAGAAAATATCGCTCGAAAGAAGCCAGTTCACCATCGGAACCGAAAACATGAAAGCACTCTTCGAACAGCACATCGACGCCGACTGCAGCGAATCCATCACTCACCTGCTGCTAGCCGATGAAGTGATCGGCTCGTTCGACTCGCAATGCCATATCTGGATTCACTCCATCTACCAGAAAGGATACTCGAGCAAGGAAAGCCTCTATGAGATACGCGACGCATGTCTGGCCGTGCTGGAAGACAGTCCGATGCTTAGGCAGTGCAACGCCAACGAGCGAGAGGTGCTTGAAAAACGCTTCACCACCCTCATCGAACAGCTGGGCTACTATATCAAAGCCCTCGATTTCGTGGAACAAGGCAAGGAGGAGGAGACCATCGACAGCCTGCTCAACAAACTGCAGAACACGGGCTACGTGTTCCATCCCAAGAAATATTTTTACATCATGATGTGCCTCTTCATCATCAAGTCGAAAGACGAGGACGGCCTCGCCTTCGTAGACCGCATGATGCCCAAGATATTCGACACGCTGAGAAGCTGCGACATCAGCAACTGGAAGCGAAAGCCCTTCAAGCTGGTATGGATCAAGCTGCTGGAGTTTTTCATTCAAACCCTCAGGAGCAACCAAGACAAACTGCTGACCGACAAGAACTCCCTGGCCAATATCGTGCAGGCGCTGGCCCTGCAATTCAACCTGGCCAAGGAAGACGACGAGCTGCTCATCGACAGCACGCTGAACCTCTCGATGCTCTACCGCTACTGCATCCGAGTAGGCGTGGTGAACCCCGGGCAGATGCTCGACGTGACCTACCACACCCTCATCGGAGCCATACAGGAAGAACCCAGCATGATTACCAACACCAGCGACTCCGACCGCATGGCCTGCATCATCTGCAACCAAGTATCGGAATACACCCCCAACAACACCACCTCACTGAAATACGAGGGAAAGAACGCCGACATCCTGCTCGACAATACCTCCATACGCATCGTGCCCAAGAACTGTGCCGACGAGGACACCTACGAGCAGGTGCCCGAGCACCTGGAACTGTGGAACAACCTGCAGGTGGAGCTCTTCACCAAGCCCTCGCCCATCGCAAAGGCCAGCCGCAAGGCCATACGCCCCTACAAAAATCTATGGAACGACGTGCAGCGCAACATCATGGCTCCGCCCAAAGCGAGAAAAGAGAAGAAGGTGAAGAAACTGCCCCTAGGCGAACCCGTGGGCATCATCGTAACCAAGCAGATGGCCTCCGAGACTCCCACGTTCGAATGCCAAGTCGTAGACCCTGCAGAATACAAGGCCATGGGCACCATACGCATGGCCGACATGGTAGGCTACGCCACGCCGTCCGTGGGTCTCTTCGCCTTCGAGAAAGACGGAGAGCCAATGATTTTCGATGCTATCGCCACTGAGATGGGCGAGGATGGAACCTACAAGTTTGAGGCAAAGGAACTGATAGACGACTTCTGCAGCGACTACAGATATGATAAAATCCACTACACCGACACCCTGTTTTGCGTGGTGACGGGAGGCAACACGCTCACCTCCTTTGCCGCCGTAAGCGAGCAAGGATTCTCGGTAAGCGTACACTATTCAGAAACCGACCCCCCCATCCAGATGAGCAAGGGAACAGTGATAGAAGTAAACTGCATCGAAGCCGGCAAGAACGGATACATGAGCGCCACGTTCAGCCGCCTGGCACCAGAGAAGCATATCACGCTGGCCGATGCCTTCGGCGTGCTCATCAATCTGCTCTCCGGCGGAGACACCTATGAGAAAGAGGAGAAGACGGAAGATGAATATGCCGTACCCGACTTGATAGAAAAGCCCAGGGTAAGGGAACTAATGAACATCATCGTGCACGAGGCATCCCTTGACCACGACTATATCAAAGCATACAACTACTTGGGTTTCAGCAAGATGATAGCCCATATCATTGAAGACGAAGACCAGGCGCAATACTACGAGAGCAAGATGGCCCTCATCGAACTGCTCTACGAGTTTGACGTCAACGACTGCATTTCTGAAGACTTGATAAACCGCTACCAAGCCTCCAACCAGACATTCTTCTCGCAATACTCCACCCTACACCACCTCTTCCGCAAGCTCCAAATAGTGAGCTACCTGGGAGGCGAGGAGCACAACCGCGAGCTATGCGACGTGGCCTGCGACACCTCCAACCCCGACCTGGCACAACTGGCCCAGCTCGTCATCTCCTACAACTTCATGCAGAAGACCAACATGCCAGCCCAGGCCATGGACGTACAGGAGCACATCAAGGAGCTGCTGAAACTACAGAAGAAAGACAATCCAAAGAAGGACTACGGCCAAGAGACATTCACCAAGGAATTTAAGACGTCCATCGTCTGCCCCGCCGACACCATGCGCCCCGACCTGCCCCGACAGACCCACAAGATTATGGAAGAGATATGTTCCTTCCTCAATGCCGAAGGCGGCGTGCTGTACATCGGCGTTGACGACAAGACTCATCTGGAGCGAGGCATCGAGGAAGACCTGAAGCACTCACTCTTCGGTGGCAGCAAGGACAAATACGACACCTACGTGCGCAACAAGATCAACCAGATGCTCGTGCCAGGCGAGGTAGCCGACCACTACATCAGCACCAGCTTCGACGAAGAGGCCCACACGTCGGTATACGTCATCAACATCAAGCCAAGTCCACAGCCCATCGCCATCGACGGCGTGTTCTATGAGCGCAGGGGCACCTCCTCGCGCCATGTATCGGAAGAATACATGAGCACCTTTATCACCAACCGGCTGCAGCGAGCCTCCACCATCGAGCAGTCAAGGATAGAAGAAGTAATCAACGGATCGAAGGTCGAGGCTATTCCCGAGCCGGAGACTAAGGAAAAGAAGCCGACAGATGCCCGCCCCTACGAATACTCAACCCACTTCGACGACATCAAGACGAGCAAGGTACGCACCTTCCGCCACAAGGACGACGAACTGCGTCCGGAAGACCTGACGGTATACATCAACATCTTCAAGGACAACACCTACAGCGTGACCGACCAGATGCTGTCCGACTGCCTTTCTATCGGTATCTATGACGAGGAGCAGGAAGAAGGTTCGCTGGTGGTGGTATACTCCACAGGCGAGATTTCCAAGATCCCCATCAAGGAGCTGCTCGACACGGAGCTGTGGGTTCAGAAGTCCATCAACAACAAGTCGAAGATAGCCTTCGTATGCCCAGCGATGCCCTCGGAAGTGCTCTCCGTGCTCTACCACTCTAAGAACAGCGACTACTATCGCTTCATCACCGTAGACACCATGGACCACGGCACATTCAACACCTGCATGCGCCCCTTCTACACGGGCCAGATTGATGAGATCAAGGAATGCGAGATACTGCCCATCATCAGCCGCAACGTCTACAAAAACTTCCTCGACATCAGCAACGATAAAGCCGGAGCCGATGCGAAAAAGACAGATGGAAAAAAGGCGGCCGCACTCATACAGAAGATGAGCGGGAAATAAAAGGACTAAAAACTAAGGTGGAAAGTTGTACAATATAGCAGCTTTCCACCTTAATTGTATAGATAACCTATATTGCCATCATTATTACACATCACTCCTTCTCAAATCAGCCAGTTCTATCCTCACGCCTTGCCCGATGAACGCATTGTTCACCAAATCTATGTCCTGCCAATCGGCCTTGTCCGCCAATGGCAAGTCTTCGCCATAGCCGGCCAATCGCTCCACCATCACCCCATACGTAAGATGACCGATGTGCTCTATCGGATGCAGCATCGACGACTCCTCGCGGCTTCCATGCCTCCGTTCCCTCAACTCTACCAGCAGACGTGCCCTCAGCAGTTCCTCAACCGCCCCGTTGACAACTTGCTGCGGCAGCTTGGTCACTTCATGGATTTCCCTCGGCGCACAGGCTTCCTCGCCATCGCCAAACCGCTTGCAGACATGGTGCATCACGAGTGCACAGACCTTCAGCCGGACGACGGCCCGCAGTTGTCCATACTGGATATCTCCATCGTAAAGATGCAAGTTTTGGATAATATAGCTCAGGATGGCACCCAGCACCGTGATTGCCCACGAAATCTGTAGCCACAACAGGAAAAGCGGAAGGGCTGCCAACGAACCGTAGATGACGTTATAGCTGGAGAGATACATCTGGAGATAGATGTAGCCATACTGCAACGCCGTCATGCTGACACCGGCCAAGCAAGCAGGCACCAGCGTACTCCTGAGCCTGACATACGTATTGGGAAGCACCCAGTAGAAATAGACAAAGAACAGGAACATCGGCACGAAGGCTGCCAAATGCAACAAAAACGTCGGGATGGCATCCCCCATATCCACATAGCCGTCTACGCGGTTCACGGCATTCACCGCCCAAACATTGATGCTCGAAGCAAAGAGTATCAAGAGGCCAAGGCCGAGGAAGATGGTGGGATACTCGCTCAGCACCTTGCGCCACGAACGAACTTCCGCACGCCAGATTTCATCGAAGGTAAGCTCTATTTTCTGCATCAGCGAGACGACGGTATAGAGAAACATCACGATGCCCGTTCCGAGGATATAGTCACCCTTGGTATTCTCGATATAATTATGCACGAAGTTCACGATGGTCTGTGCCACAACGGGCTGCGACTCGAAGGTGGTGGAAATCCACGACTCCAGGAGCGCTGTGTAGCCAAATCCTCGGGCGATGACAAACAGCATCGCCATGAAGGGGATGAGAGCCATGAAGGAGGCGAAGGTCAGAGCCGCCACATCCCGCGTCCACATATCCTTGACAAAGAATATGCGGACGGCAAGCATCCCGGTCTTCATCCACGACTTCATCCGTCCATGGAAATCATACACGGAGAAGGAGTCCAACCTGCGAATGCTCGTATAGAAGCGCAATATGCTGTCGAAGAACTTCATACCTTCATTCTATTCTCCATTCTTATTTTTATTGCTTGCAAATATACGCCGAATATTCGTAATCGCCAAACTTTTTCCGATAAAACCTATAAGAGAATCTCCATTTTTCATGTTTTCGCACTATTTTTATGCAAAATTACGCTAAAATCTGCCGAACAGCTTAAAATGAGTATTTATGAGCGTTTCACCTCTATAGAGGTAATGATTTGGCAACAGTTCTAATTTCTGCAATCTGCATACGTTTGCTGTCAAACAACTCTTTTCGTTGGCAAAGGTACAACAATTAAGCGAATTATCAAAAATCACATCTATTTTTTAGATTTTATTTTCAGTTGGTTATTCTCTTTACTTCAAAACCTTGTTCGTTTCTTATGCACAGGAGGTTTGAACTGTCAATATAAAATATTGAAAATCAATATGCTTGTTGTATTTTTTGGGGGATAAAGTTGAGCGATGAATTCCGAGGAAAGGCTTTCTATGGTAGCCTTTCCTCGGGATAAAAACACTATGCTCTTTATTATTTGTCGGGTTCTAATTCTTCCACTGCATAAATGGCATGCAGTTCAACTTTCTTAATGTTAGGGTATGCCGTTTCATAATAACCTGTTACATCTTTGACTATACTTTCTTGGTTATAGTAAAATGTAGCCATAACACCTTCCGTATAATTACGAATAGGTAATAAATACCAAACTTCGGAGTTATCAGCATTTGTCTGAATCTTAAGCAATCCATCCATACGAATATTTCCTTTATCATCTGTAATGGTAAGCCTTTTGGCTACGTAAGCGCCGGAAGGAATATAAACACGAGTACGTATTGTATAATATTTATTGTAGGAGTCTTTCTCTATGGCATCAGCAGCAATGGTTGCTGAATCCTCAGAAGAAACACCTTCAACAAAACATTTTCTATCTACCACATACATTGTTCTACTAAGTTCCCAAAGAGCCGTCCAATCTTTTACTTCAACCTTTAATACAGCAGTATTTCCATCGGAATCGGTTATGGTGATAGTGGTATTTCCTACAGAAACACCACTTACATAGATTTCTTTCTCTGCTTCATTTGTTGAGCACGAGACTTTGGCTATACTTTCATCGGAAGATGTTGCTGATATTTTGCCTTTAGCTCCATTTACATTCACTTTACTACTACTTTCAGTATAGGTGGTAAGAGAGGTGATTGCAAGTTTTTTACCTGTATTTATATCACCAATGATTTCGTCTTGTGTGAGTTGAATACCAGTGTTGTCATCACTGCAACTTACCAAACATAGCAAAGCGGTCAACGCCATAAGAATCATTCTAATTTTCATAAGCTTCTTCTTCCTAAATTCCGCAATACAGTCTTCATGCTTATGACTGCTCTTATAATATTGCCTCAAGTCGCTTTATGGGGTAAGGGGATTTTGTATCACAAAAGATTCTATAACCTGTTTTTAACTTCTCTGGCTTCTATAGATTCCTTTTTTTTGCTGGCAAAATCTCCTTGCCCTCGAAAGTTGCGGATTTGAGGATTACTAGAAAATATACGCAAAACAAGTTTGCCGACTATGCTCAGCAGAACTGCTGACTCCAGTCGGCAGACCTGCTGACTATACTCGGCAGAGCTGCTGAGTATAGTCGGCACGCTGAAGGATGTATGCTCTTGCACTCGAAGATATGCTTGCATTGACCCGCAAATATACTCTACAGCATCCGAAGATGCTATTCCTACTTCCTCAGCCGGTACAGTCTTACGGGACCTTCCTTCGTGGAAACCATCCTGGCATCAGGCTCCTCGCACATCCCGTCCAATACCTTGCAGGCATGGTAACGGGTCACGCCGAAAAGTCGCACCATATCCTTCACGGTGATATAGCCCTGTTTCTCGCAGATACTCCTGATGCCCGCAAACTCCTCGTCCGCCTCCTTGGGCTGTGCCTTCACGCCCCACCACTGGCGACTGCATTCCAAACGCTCCCGCAAGAAATTCTTCTCAAACACTTTGGTAGGCTGCACATCGATGCCACAGACTTCCACCTCGTTGGCGGGAATGCGTTCGCCCTCATGATACACCTTCTTCACCTCATTGCCATGCTCGTCTTTATGACGGCGCACCCGGAGCTTGGGGCGAATGACAAACATATCGCCCAGCCTCACCTCTTTGCCGTCCCTCAAAGCCAGGAGTATCTCATCCTCCGCCGTTTCTATCGCCTGTTCGAAGGCGTTGGCGTTCATCACACCATGCTGTTTCAGAACGCTTTTCATGTTCTCCATATCCATGGTGTCGTTCTTCACAAACATCGGGTGAATGATGCACTTGCCGCTCTCGTCCTTCACGGGAGTGGTATGTTCCAGATAATGTATCGAACCTGTTGCCCTTGCCATTTTTACTTAAGTATTTTAACTACACACATCTTGTTCTGTAAAGATATTCCCAGACCTCTCTTTCCGACTGATCGTAGCAAAGTTAATGGCTTCTCCCATCAGAAAAGCATTCATGTCTGATTCATATTGGTTTCGCAATGGATGCCCCTTTTCACCGAGTACTTTGTCCAAAGCTTCATCTTCTGGATAAAATTTCATTGTTGCCATAGTTATATTTCTAAAATTTCATTCCCATTATTGTTGGAATTTCTTTTTCTAAATCTGCAAATACGATAACAACTATGCAGCATAAATACAACAAAACCTACATAAGCGATTTTCATTTTCCACGCATCTGTACCTTCCGTTTCAAAGAACAGAATTACCGAAGAAACAATTGCAATGATGCAAATTGTCAAGCCTAAAAATGATAAAGTATTCCTTTTCGTATTCATACTACTTAGCTTTTGCTATAATGCAAAACTGATTAATGTCCTTATCTTCGTCTTGCGTCACTTCTCTTATTTCGGAAGCTCTTGGGAAATCTACACCTTCTAAAGCTCCATAAAACTCGGAGAGTTTCATACTCTTAGTATTCTGCTTTGTTACCTTATA
>CAVGLH010000003.1:0-53551 GCA_963630065.1 Bacteroides fragilis
AAGATATGCCAAAGGACATATTTTTGCAGAAGTAAATTCCAAAAACTTTAAAGTAACAAAGGTTTTTGGAAGCTTTCCTGATGTTTTTAGAGACAAAGCATCCAATATATTGGAGTTTTTCCAATATGATAAAAAGGGTGATACTTTATATGTAAACCATTCTGTAGATTCTTTGGTGTATGTTTACCAATATCCAGATAAGTTGCTATACACGATGGGATTTGATGCGAAAGGCGCAAAGCGTAGTTATCCAGAACGATTAACCAAAGATCATTCCGTATTTAAGCAAGATGTCGAAAAGCTAAGCATAAATTCGGGGTTGAAATTTGATAATGGATATTTAATCCGAACCGTAATGCTAAATATGTTTACTGGGGAAACTGTTATGCAGGTATATTCTAAAGCTGATCTTTTGGGCGAATTTAAAATGCCGTCAATGTTTAAGTATTTAGGGTATTACAATGGCTATTTTTATGGAATATCTCTTTTGCCAAAGCAAAAAAATGAAAAAGTTTATTTTATGAGATATAGATTTAAATTGTCTGTAGATGAAAAGTAAATTTTTGTTGCTGCTGATATTGGTATTTGTGGTAAGTTGCCAGAATCGTACAGAAAAGATAGTTAAATATTGGCTTGGGAAAAATATGGCTCTTGATGTTAAAACCGAAATGGTAGCTTATGGTAAACAACCGATGAAGTTTGACTCTGGATTTTATGTTTTGAGTTATGTTGATTCTTTAGGGTGTGTGTCTTGTAAAATGGGACTACCTAAATGGAAAGCATTTAGCGCATATATTGATTCAATATCTCAAGAACATATCCCAATAGTTTTTGTTGTTCAAGAATCAGTGAGACGCAATGTCCTCTACTCGATGAAAGCTGATAATTATTTTCCAGACTATGTTATTGTTGACAAAAAAGACAGAATCCGAAATGAATATAATTTTCCGGAGGAACATGACATGCAGACATTTTTGATTGATAAAACAGATAAGGTTGTGGCTATAGGAAATCCTATTAATCAAGAAAAGGTTCTTTCTTTATTTGTTGGCTATGTAACAAAAAAGAGAATCTTTGAAAAGGCTAGTTAGGAATAAGTTGCTTATATATATATATGAAATGACCAAAATAAGGGAAGTTTTTGGCAGCATGTTGCTGATATGTATTCTTTTACTGACAGTTCTGACCTATAATTTTGGGTGGTCAGAATTGTTGGTATGGCTTCTTGTGCTTTTGATGGGAGCAAGTTTCTTTGTGGGAGCTTGTTCCTGTTTTGGTGGAAAAATGAGGCTTGGTGTAGTTGATGGGCTAATGCTTGCTTGGTGGTTGTATATGTTATTGAGGGTATATCTGCAACCATGTGTGCCTTGCTGTAGAGAGGTCGTTACCTATACAAGCCTATACCTATTATATATAGTATTCCGTTTCTTCGATTCAATCTTTCGACTGAAAGAGGAAGTTCTCTTATGGATATTGTTTTCGGCGGTTGTTTACGAACTGGGGATCGGTGCATGGCAGGTGTATGCAGGTACAAGTCATCATGCGCTTTATCCAGTGACTGGGAGCTTTTTCAATCCAGGTCCTTATTCAGCCTTGATTGCGATGGGAATGGTGATGGCTATCTATTTGCTCAACCAACAGAGGAATACCCGAAAAATAGAGACATGGGTAAGTGGTTTTGTTCTTGTGGATGGTTGTATGATGGTGGCTTTGACACGTAGTCGCAGTGCGATGGTTGTTGTGGGAACGATGGCTCTCTATCAATGTCGTGCGGAGTTGCGTCGTTATTGGCTGTTGGTCTTATCTCTGGTTGCATTGGGAGCTACGGCTTTATTCTGGCTCAAGTTTGAGTCGGCAATGGGGCGTATCATCCTTTGGTGGCAATCGATATGTATTTGGATGGAACATCCTATGTGGGGTGCGGGCATTGGAACTTTCAAGGGGGAATATGGAAAACAGTTGGAGGTCTTCTTCTCCTCGCAGAGTCATGTTCGCAACTTTAGTCAATATGCTGATGCTGCAGATTTTGCTTTTTGTGATTTCTTGCAACTTTTGTTGGAGCAAGGATTGGTAGGTGGAATTTTATGCTTGGCAATCGTCTGTTTGTCTTTGAGAAGGCTTTATCAAGAGGAGCGGGTGCTGTTTTTTGCTTTTGTTGCCTTGCTGGTCTTCAGTCTGTTTTCTTACCCCTTCCAACTCTTGCCTTATCAGATGTTGGCTATGGTGTTTGTGTCAAGGGCTGCTAGGAATACAGGTTGGAAGAGTATGCCAGTTTGGTTGAGGCCGCTATGTCTTGTTAGCGTAGGAGCGTTGGCTTATTGGTGTCATGGCATTGCCAAGGAACGAGTGGATGCCCAACAAGAGTATAGGCAATGCGCAGGATTGATACATAGTTCGTTTGTCAAAGACTATTATCGGTTGTATCCTTTGTGCCGGGATGACAAGCAATTTTTGTTCGACTTTGCCAAGATTCTGCAAGCAAACCAACGTTATCTTGACAGCAATGCCATGCTTAGAGATGGCATCTTGGTGAGCAACGACCCGATGTTTTGGGTGTTGATGGGAAACAATCATCGTAAGTTGAGGCAGTATAATGAGGCGGTGGCTTGCTATGACACAGCTTTTCGCAGAATGCCCAATCGCATTTATCCATTATATCAAAAAATGCTTTTATTTCAAGAGATACACAATATAAAGGCCATGTTGGCCGTTGCTATATATATAACAACCTTTCAAGAGAAAGTCTCTTCTCCTGCGGTGGATGAAATGAAGAGCATGGCCAGAAGCTTGTTGAATCAAGATATAAAACTCAAACAAGAATCAATTAAATAAAGAATAGGGTGATGAAGAAATATGCCTTTTGTCTGTTGTTGGCTTCTTCCGTATGGATAGCCCATGCCCAACGAGCCATCTCGTTGAACGATGTCATTCGCATCGCTCAGCAAAATTCGTATGACGCTCAGTTGGCCAGGTTCAGTTTCATGTCGAGCTATTGGGCTTACAAGTCGTTTCGGGCCGAGCTATTGCCATCCATGAGTTTGACGGGAGGATTGATGAACTTCAACCATAGCAAGGTGGAGGCCAGGAATGCCGATGACGGAAAGATTAACTACGTGGACAACAACTCTCTGGCAAACTCTTTGTCGCTGTCGGTTGACCAGCAGATAGTTTCCCTTGGTGGTACCTTGTCCTTGCAGTCTTATCTTTATCGGCTCGACCAGTTCGACTATAAGATGACTACTTATAACACCTTGCCTCTCAAGCTCTCTTACTCCCAGCCGCTAAGGACTTTCAATGAGCTGAAGTGGAGGAAGAAGACGGAACCGAAGGAATACGAGAAGGCGAAGAAAGTTTATCTGGAATCTATCGAGGATGTAGCTATCCAAGCAGCTTCGCTTTATTTTCAAGCCATTTCAGCACAATCGGACTATGCCCAAAATCTAAGCAAGTTCAAAGATTTAGAGGAGCTCTATGAGATTTCCAAGAAAAGACTCGACTTGGGGACGATAACCAAGGGTGACTTGCTGCAATTGGAACTATCTATGCTCAATACCAAGGTGGAGGTTAACAACTCCAAGATAAAGCTGGATGATAGTTTATTTGACCTGTTTTCTTATCTTCGTGCCTCTGATTATGAGGGTGTGGCACTTACGCCTCCAGAAAATGTGATGGATATGGTGCTCAATGCCGATGAGGTACTGAAGCAAGCCATGCAAAACTCTTCGCATGTCATAGAGCAAGACTTGAATATGCTCTCTGCCGAGGAGAACCTTGCCAAGACCAAGGCGGCGAAGGGCATACAAGTACAATTGAATGCCGAGGTAGGATTCAATCGTACTGCCGATGGATTTGCCGCAGCTTACCGCAAGTTGCAAGACAATGAGATTGTTGGTGTTACCGTCACGTTGCCAATTTTCGACTGGGGTGTGCAAAAAGGTAAGGTTATGGTGGCAAAGTCGAACTTAGAACTAGCTAAGACTCGCAAAGAGCAGGCTACGAGTGACTATATCCAGAAAATCAAGCGTGAGGTACTGCAGTTTAGTTTCCAAGGAGAGCAATGCCGCACTTCGATGCGTGCAAGAGAAATTTCCAGGGAGCGATATGACATCACCAAGAAGCGATTTGAGATGGGGAACATTTCTGTGACGGAACTCAACACTGCCTTGCAAGAATTGGAGACGGCGAAGTCTCAATATCTCAGCCAACTGAAGTCGTATTGGAGTTATTACTACACTTTGCGTCGATATACGCTTTACGACTGGATACAGCATCGCCCTTTGAGCGCAGATTTTGAGGCGATAATCAATAAGTAGATATGATAGTGGAATTAAAATAGGAGATAATGATGAAGTCTAAAATTACATATTTGTTTTTGGCAACCTTGGCAATGGGCATGTTGGGCTCTTGTCGCCATAAAGCTCAGATTGACGAGCTGGATATGATGAATGCCGACACGATGTCAACGGAAATTTATGTCGATACCGAGGTGTTGCGTCCGCAGACATTTCACCGACAGTTGGTTTGCAATGGTAAGTTGCGTGCCATCGCCAAGTGCGAGTTGTCTTTTTCGGATGGTGGCATAGTGAGCAGCATTTATGTCAAGAATGGCAGTAGGGTGGCGAAAGGGCAGCTGATAGCCAAGACAGATAACAGCGAGGCTTTACTCAATATAGAGAAGGCGCAGAAAGACTTGGAGCGTGCTCAGGTGGATTTGGCAGATAAGTTGATAGGACTCGGATATGATGGCATTTCCGCCAAAGTTCCTGCTGGAGTAATGCATCGTGCCAAGGTGTCTTCTGGTTATTTTTCGGCGCAATACCAGTTGCAGTCTGCCAAGCATGCCTTGGCAAAGTGTACTTTGGTGGCTCCCTTTGGTGGGCGTATCGCAGACTTGGAAAACAAACGAAACCAGCGGTTGGAGAAGCTCTGCACGCTAGTCAATGATAGTCAGCTGGATGTGGAGTTTGATGTGTTGGAGGCAGAAATCAAGAATATTCATGTCGGACAGACGGTCTTGGTGAGTCCTTTTGTGGATGAAGGCAACCAGTGTAAGGGTATGGTTGTCAATGTCAATCCGATGGTTAGCGACAAAGGATTGATCAGGATGACTGCTCGCATCAACAATCCATCAGGAAAGCTGATGGACGGTATGAATGTCAAGATTGTGGTGGAGAACGATGTGCCTCGTTCTTTTGTCGTTCCAAAGGATGCTGTGGTGGAACGAGATGGTTATCATGTTGTTTTCGTCTATAAGGATGGCGAGGCAGTGTGGACCTATGTGGATATAGCGTATGCCAACATCGGTTCTTATGCCATTACAGGATGCCAGCGCAAGGAGACAGAATTGCATAGTGGAGATGTAATCATCACTTCGGGAAATCTCAATCTAGCAGATGGAACGAAGGTGAAAATCAAGAAAGGAAAGAAATGATAAGATATTTGATTCATAGACCAATAGCCGTCACGATGATATTGATAGCCGTCGTGGTGGTAGGTGTCATCTGCATCAGGAACATTCCAGTGTCGCTCATGCCTGACATTGATATTCCCCAAATCACGATGCAAGCCAATGTGCCAGGCTATTCTGTTCAAGAGATGGAGAGCAGGGTGATAGCTCCGTTGAGGGGGCAGTTGGCTCGTGTGCCTGGGGTGAAAAGTGTCAGTTCTGATGCCAGAATGGATGTGGGCAGCATCTTGCTGAAGTTCGAGGCTGGTGCCAACATCGGGCAAATGTTTATAGAGGTCAATGAGAAAGTGGACATGGCTATGGGAGGAATGCCCAAGGAGGTGGCTCGCCCGAAGGTAATCAAGGCGAGTGCCTCGGATATTCCTGCTTTCTATCTAGACATTTCTTTTAAAAGTGAGAAACCTGGAGTGCCAGCTTCGGCACGTTTCGCGCAATTGAGCGACTTTGCTAGAAATGTGGTTAGCCGTCGTTTGGAGCAACTTCCCTCTGCAGCCATGGTGGATGTGAGCGGTATGGCATCCTCAGAGATACTTTGTGTTCCTGATGATGACAAGTTGGTGGCTTCTGGACTGACGATGGAAGATTTACAAAATGCCTTGAAGAATAACGACATCCAGTTGTCTGCTCTAACCGTGCAGGATGGTATCTATCGTTATAATGTACATTTTGATAGTCAGATTCTTACAGCCGATGATGTGCGTAATATCTACATCAACCATGAGGGCCGATTGTTCCAACTGAAGGATCTTTGCGACATAGAAGAAATGCCTTCCCTTCGCAAGAATATCAATCGCCATGATGGAAGAAATTGCGTAACCTTGGCTGTTGTCAAACAGAATGATGCGCAGATGGTTGACTTGCAGAAGGCTGTCGAAGAGGTGCTCGATGATTTACGCAAGAATTACCCGACGATGCAGTTTGATGTAACTAGAGACCAGACGGAGTTGTTGGCTTATTCCATCCATAACCTGGAATGGAACTTGTTGGCTGCTGCCTTCTTTACCTTGTTGGTTTTGTTGTTTTTTATGCGAAAGTGGCGTTTGGCATTGTTGGTGGCTTTGTCCATTCCTTTGTCTCTCATCATCACTTTGCTTTGTTTCAAGTTGATAGGGATTTCCTTGAATATCATCTCTCTTTCGGGCTTGATTCTTGGTGTGGGCATGATAGTTGACAACTCTATTATCGTCATCGATAATATTTTGCAGAAACTTCGTAAAGGAAAAGGTGTGGTTGAGGCTGTGTGCCAAGGTACGTCGGAGGTATTCACGCCGATGTTGAGCTCCGTGTTGACAACTTGCAGTGTGTTCGTTCCTTTGATATTCGTTGGCGGCATGGCTGGTGCCTTGTTCTTCGACCAAAGCATGGGCATTACGATAGCTTTGTTTTCCTCCTTGCTGGTGGCAATGGTGGTACTGCCTGTCTATTTTCGTCAGCTTCATCGCAAGTTTCATGCTACTGACAGTGGGGAGGAGACTGTGTCGCAGCATCGTTTGGTTGTAGGTTGGTATGAGCGAGTGCAGGCTTGGATGTTTCGCCATTTGCGCTTTTGCCTGATATTTTTCCTTCTGGCGATACCAGGCGCAGTGTGCGTATACCTGGTTTCGGAGAAAAGGTTGATGCCTGCCATAGATTATACGGATGGCATCATGTATGTGGATTGGAACGCAGGCATCTCGGTAGCGGAGAATGACAAACGTATCACGAATGTATTGGACAAGTTTAAAGGTCGTTTGGAGACAAGTACATCGATGGTTGGAGCACAAGATTTCTTGTTGTTTCATACGCAAGACCTTACTCCTTCAGAGGCATTGGTGTATTTTAAGTGCAAGTCGGTATCAGAGTTTGAGGAGGTTCAGCGTCAACTGAAATCTGTCTTGAAGGATAGATATCCTGATGCTTCGGTCTCATTCTCTCCTTCTGGCAATCTATTTGACTTGATTTTCTCATCGGGTGAGCCAGAACTATGCCTCAATCTACAAGACCAAACAGGACATCGCCCTACGGTAGAGCAAGCTAAGGCTTTTACAGATACCTTGCGTAATCATTTCCCGACACTCTTCATTCCACCAGTGGTAACAGAAGAGAACTTGCAGTTAGTAGCGAATGTGGAGCAAATGACAATGTATGGCATCAGTTATAGTCAGCTTTGCGACCGATTGCGCCAACTTTCGGGTACCAACGAAGTACTGAGCATCAATCATGGAGCAGGTAATGTGCCGGTCATCATCGGTAACTTTAAGGCAGATCGAGAACAAATCCTGTCTAGTTCTATCAAGAACAATGAGGGCGTGGATGTGCCGCTCAACCTGTTGTTGAAGGAACGCATGGTGCTCGACTATAAGCATCTCTATGGTTCAGAGGGTGGCGAGTATGAACCGATAGCCCTCAATGTTTCCAGTAGGGAGGTGAAGAAGGTGTTGGACTTTGTTTCTGTTTATGAGAAAAAGCACGATGATGTCAGGATTTTGACTAGTGGCGATTATTTCTCTAGCCGTCAAATGGTGGTGGGATTGATTTGGGTGCTAGTCGTTTCGCTCTTATTACTGTTCTTCATTTTAGCAGCCCAGTTTGAGAGCATGGTGCAACCTGTCATCATCTTGTCGGAAATCGTGGTGGATGTATTCTTCGTGTTGCTTATCCTATGGCTTCTGGGTGTGTCTATTGATATGATGTCGATGATAGGCATCATCGTGATGGCAGGTATTGTCATCAACGATTCTATCTTGAAGATAGACACCATCAATGTGCATCGTCGACGAGGAATGGCGTTGATGCCTGCAATAGAGCTTGCTGGGCATGAGCGACTGATGCCTATCATCATGACCTCGCTTACCACCATCTTTTCGTTGTTGCCTTTCATGTCGAGAGGCTCGGTAGGTGCGGACATGCAGTTCCCGTTGTCTTTGGCGATATTGATTGGCATGATTGTCGGTACCTTGGTTAGCATCTTCTACGTTCCGCTCATTTATTATGTGATTTATCGGAAAAAGGAAAAAGTAGCAGAATATAAAAATTAGTGCAGAATGAAAATATCCTCTTTTACAGTAATTTTGACCTTTGTGGTCTTGATGGTGATAGGTGTGGCAGTGCTACCTCTCCTGGATGTTGGTGTAGAGCCAACTCCAAGACAGGGCAAGACCATCACCATAGCCTATGACTGGCCTAATGTGTCGGCGAAGGTTATAGAACAAAACCTCACCTCACCGATAGAGGGTATGGTATCTTCGTTAAAAGGAGTGGAAAGTGTGGCTTCCAATTCTTATTTTGGACATAATGAGATTATGGTCAATCTAAAGGAGCAAGCAGATGTCTCGGCTGTGCGCTTTGAAATTTCATCCCTATTAAGACAGTCGTATAGTAGATTACCCAAGGGGGTGTCTTATCCTTCTGTGTCAGGAGGAGAGGTAGTCAATGCTCGTTCCTCGCATCATGAAGAGACCTTATTGCTCACTTATCAGGTGAATGCAGATATGCAGCCCGAACTTATCAAGGACTACTTGCAGCAAAACATAGAGAAGAAACTTCTTGCAGTCGAAGGGGTCGGAAAAGTGGAAGTGATAGGTACAACTGACCATTACATGGATGTTACTTACAATCCGATGGTTCTCTCTGCTTATGGATTGACTGCTAGTGACATCGCCGATGGCATTCGCAATTTTATCGGACAGGATGCCATCGTGGGTACGGTGAATCATGAGGCGACCGATGGTAATATGGAACGAATCTCCTTACATCTGACAACCGATGCTTTCGACAAACCTTTGGAGCAAATGCCGCTTAAGAATGTGGAAGGTAAGATGGTTTACTTGAATGACCTAGCGATGGTGAGGGAGCACCAGGTGGATCCTGCCAGCTATTATCGGGTCAATGGGCTCAATACGGTTTATGTCAATGTTTTCGTGCCTGCGGATGAAAAAATAGTCAGCATGTCTGACAAGGTACAGGATGAAATGAAGCATATCAAGGCTGGGATTCATCAGAAGATATATTTTCAGTTGTCATACGACAGTGCTAAGCAGCAACGAGAGGAAATGTCGAAGTTGATAGGGCGAACCTTGATGACGATGCTTATCTTGTTGGTCTTCGTATGGCTTACTAATCGCAACTTGAAATATCTTCTGATTATCGCTTCTACATTGGCTGCCAATCTTTTGGTGGCTTGCATTGCTTTCTGGGTATTGCATGTCAAGTTGCATGTCTATTCCTTGGCTGGCATTACGGTATCGTTGGGCTTGATCATCGACTCTACGATAGTTATGGCAGACCATTATGGGTATTATCAGGACAGGAAGGCTTTCCTTTCCATTTTGGCAGCTATGCTCACCACGATAGGTTCTATGGTCATTGTTTTCTTCTTGCCGAAGGAATTGCAGCAAAATTTATACGACTTTGCCTGGGTGGTCATCATCAATCTGGCGGTGTCACTTTTGGTGGCATTGTTCTTTGTACCTGCTGCAATCGACAGGTTGGGCTATAGCGGGCGGAGAGAGCGGTTGCGTCATGGTCGCCTGGTGGTGAGATGGAATCGTTGTTATCATAGATACATAGCCTTTACCTCCAAGCGTAGATGGATGTATTATCTATTGTTGGCATTGTTGTATTATGCTCCTTTCCATTACGATGTGTTCAGTGATGTAATAGCAAACCAGGAACCTGCGAGAAACCTGCAAGAGGAAAAGATGCTACATATAGTAGCGCAAATGCCTGTTGGAGGAACGGCTGTACAATTGAACCAAAAGATGATGATTGTGGAGGAGTTCTTGAAAAAGTATGAGGGTATCAAGGAGTTTGTTACTCGAATAGATGGTAGGCGGGGAGGAATCGATGTGAAGTTTAAGGAAGGAGTAGTTAAAGGTAGTTTTCCTTATCATCTCGAAAATGATGTGATAGGTAAGGTGATAACCATAGGTGGAGCTGACTGGGCTACGTATGGAGTGAGTGAACGAGGTTTTAGCAATTCGCTCAACTTGCAGCATCGCTCTGAAACCCTCGTGCTCTCTGGTTACAATTACGACCAGTTGTATCGGTTGGCTGAGGACTTGGAGGATTATTTGGGTAAGAATAGGCGTGTAAGAGACCTTATCATACAGACCCCTGGTTATGAGAACCAAGAGGACGAATTCTATATGAAGTATAACCGCGAAAAATTAGCTCTTTATGGTGTGCTGCCCAATGAAGTGCATCGTGTAGCAGAGGAAATGCTCTCTCCTGTCTATGTAGGACATGATAAGGATATGGGGAGTGATGTTTACCTTACCCCTACCACAATGAACACCTTCGACCTATGGCACTTGGAAAACGAGCAAGTGAAGGCAGGTGAGTCGGAAGTTATCTTGCCAGAGGTTATGAATGTAAAGCGGCGTGAGGCAAAGAATGTCATTCCAAAGAAAAACCAGGAATACGTGCTGAATGTGGCTTTCAATGTATTGGGCTCTTTTACCTATACAGAAGAATATCTCAAGGAGGTCGTTGCTCATTTCAATAAGATGCTGCCGGTAGGTTATCGTTGTCAGAATGTCTTCTATGAGAAGCCAGAGGAGGAAACTTCCAACTATTGGTTGCTCCTCTTGGTGGCTGTGGTGGTGTTTTTTATCTGTTCCATTCATTTTGAGTCCATTCGCATAGCCTGGGGGATTGTCTCGGTGGTTCCTCTGGCGGTGATAGGAGCTTTCTTGTGTTTCTGGCTTTCGGGTGTGGAGTTTGGCAGTGGCGGTTTTGCCTCGTTGGTTTTGCTGATAGGCATCGTGGTCAATTCGGGCATTTACATCCTCAGCCAGTATCTCGCTGTTTGCGCCACGTCTCGTCGTGGGCGAGTCGATGATTATGTATGTGCCTACAGCCATAAGATTATCCCTGTTTTCCTGACGATAGCTTCCACGGTGATGGGTATGATTCCCTTCTTCCTGGATGGCGGGGAAGAGCCTTTTTGGTTCTCTTTTGCCTTGGGCGTGGTGGGTGGCTTGCTGTTTTCCGTGCCGGCCCTAATATTTGTCATGCCTCTATTCGTGAAGTTTAAAATATCGAAGATGAGAAAAAGTCATGCCCGGCAATAGGCTGTAAAATGAGCGATTACTGCCAAAAAAAACGGTGCTTATAGTGTTTTTGGACGATTCTTTCGTTTTTTTTGGATGATTGTGTCATAGGTTTATTTTGTTTTTTTAGTAACTTTGCACGCAGATTACAAATTGAAAAAACAATATGAGAAGATTTAAGAGTTCAAAAGAAGGTCTGCTAGGCATGGCGGCAATTCTTGGAATGACGATGGTTGCTCCGGCTGAGGTTTCTGCGCAGGGCACGGTTGATGATTACAACAGAGCCTATTCTATGGCTCGCACATTCAGCAGAGACTCTGTTTATCATTGGGCGCAAAGCACCTCTTGGTGCGACTCCACCCACATGTTGCGTTATCAGATTTCCACCCCTCAGGGCCGAAAATACATCACCTACGACGCCGACAAGGACGAGGCGAAGACCTACTCCAGCATCGAGGAGATGGAGAAGGCTTTGGGCATAAAGCCGCGTCCGGCCTGGAAGCCTCAGTTCGGACGGAAGCATGAGCGCCACTGGATGGAGGTGGACGAGGAGCATGATGCCTATCCCGTGCTTTCTCCCGACGGCAAGTGGGAAGCCTACGTCGAGGGCTACAATG
The DNA here is from genome assembly GCA_963630065.1 of Bacteroides fragilis. Taxonomy (GTDB): domain Bacteria; phylum Bacteroidota; class Bacteroidia; order Bacteroidales; family Bacteroidaceae; genus Prevotella; species Prevotella fragilis_A. The sequence continues at coordinate 12,117 of CAVGLH010000003.1, forward strand.
TGGTGCTCCACGAGGCCGGCAAGCCTTACACCGAGGCCAAGCGCATCCTGACCCAGGACGGCACCATCGGCTGCTACTACAGCAACCGCATCCAGTGGAGCCCCGACAGCAAGCACATCTTCGTCTATCGTCGCATCCCCGTGGAGAAACGCTACGCCTACTACGTGGAGTCCTCGCCCGGCGACCAGCTGCAGCCCATCCTCCACAAGCAGGAGTACGCCAAGCCAGGCGACCAACTGCCCCAGCGTCTGCCCGCCATCATCGACGTGGAGACTGGCAAGAAGGTGGAGGCCGATGCCCGTCAGCTGGAGAATCAGTATGAGCTGGAGTGGATGCAGTGGACTCCCGACGGCAAGGAGGTGACGATGGAATACAACAAGCGCGGACACCACCTCTACCAGATGTTGGCGATGAACGCCGAGACTGGCAAGCTGCGCACCGTGGTGGAGGAGAAGTCGGACAAGTTTGTGAACTATGCCCGCATCTGGCGTCAGTTTGTCAATGGCGGCAAGCAGCTGCTTTGGACCAGCGAGCGCGACAACTGGAATCACATCTATCTCTACGACGTGCAGAAGGGCAAGGGGGTTCGTCAGATTACCAAAGGCCCTTGGTTCATGAAAGAAGTGCAGCGCGTAGACGAGGAGAAGGGCGAAATCTATTTCTCAGCCTGCGGAATGAACAAGAACGAAGACCCCTACTTGATTCATTATTATAAGATAGGTATGGACGGCAAAAACCTGGTGGCTCTCACCCCCGAGGAGGGCAACCACAGCGCACTGTATACCTACGACTACCGCTATCTCGTGGACACTTACTCCAAGGTAGACCAGGCTCCCGTCACCGTGTTGCGCGACGCACAGACTGGTAAGCTGGTAAAGACCCTGGAGACGGCCGACATCTCCACGCTCAAGAAGCATGGATGGGTGGCTCCCGAGGTGTTTGTGGCCAAGGGGCGCGACGGCAAGACCGATATGTGGGGCATCATCCAGCGACCCACCAACTTCGACCCGCAGAAGAAATACCCCATCATCGAGTACATCTATGCAGGTCCGGGCGATGCCTACACCCCCAAGAGCTTCAGCGCCTATAGCTGGACAGCCACATCTCTGGCCGAACTGGGTTTCATCGTAGTCCAGCTCGACGCCATGGGAACGTCCTATCGGGGCAAGGATTTTGAGGAAGTTTGCTATAAGAACCTGAAGGATGCAGGCTTCCCCGACCGTGAGCTTTGGATCAAGGCGGCGGCCAGGAAATATCCCTATATGGACGCCGACAATGTGGGTATCTACGGTTGCTCGGCCGGCGGTCAGGAGAGCACCACTGCCGTACTTCTGCATGGCGATTTCTACAAGGCGGCCTATAGTGCCTGTGGATGCCACGACAACAGGATGGACAAGATTTGGTGGAACGAGCAGTGGATGAGCTGGCCCGTTGATTCGAGCTACGTGGAGTGCAGCAATGTGGAGAACGCCCACAAGCTGGAGCGTCCGCTGATGCTCGTGGTGGGCGAGATTGATGACAACGTTGACCCTTCGAGCACCTATCAGGTGGTGAACGCTCTGGAGAAGGCGGGCAAGGACTTCGAACTTGTCGTGATTCCCGGTGCCCACCACACGATGGGCGAGGAGTATGGCGACCATAAACGTTACGACTTCTTCGTGAGAAACTTGCTCGGCGTGAATCCGCCGAAATGGAATGAAATCAAGAAATAATGGATAAACCGATACGTAAATGAGAATAAGTAAGTTTGCCGTATTTGTGAGCTTGCTGTTCGTCCTCATTGCACCGGGTTCCTACGCTGGGGAACTCGGTGGCTACGAGAAGGCGAACGTGAGAAACATCAGTATGAATGATGGGTTGCCGGCCAATGCTGTCAGAAGCATTGTGCAAGACAAGAAAGGTTTTATATGGATGGGCACCGACAACGGTCTGTGCCGTTATGATGGCTACCAAGTCCAGACATTCAACATTCCCCAGAACAAGTTCGACCAGTTTGTCAGTGCTCTTTGCGCCACTGACGACGGGCTGCTCGTCGGTACGGCACAAGGAGCCTATCTCTTCAGCTTCCGTTCGGAGAAGTTCACCCTGTTGAGCGACAAGGTGAACTGCCAGGTGTCTGCCTTCGCCAAGGACGGCGAGGGCAGTTATTGGATAGCCACCACGGGCAAGGGACTTTTCAGATACAATCCCCGTACCAAGAGTTGCAAGAACTATCCCTTTGTCGGTTGGAAAGGCCGCGTGTCGGTGGTCTTTGTCGACGGCAACAACCAAGTGTGGGCCATGAGCAATGTCGCCGCCTCTGTGCCTTGCCGCCTCAATAAGTCGACCGACCGCTTCGAGGCGTTCCTCTTGAAAGCATGCCATGAACTTACGGGAATGGCCATGCTGCAGGACAACGACGGCAGCCTGCTGGTAGGCACATGGGACAATGGGCTTGTCAGGCTGAGGCCAGACGGCACGGTAGAGCAACTCATCAATCCTTCGTTGACCAATGTGGCCCATCGCATTCATGTACTTTTCAGAAAGTCGCCTACGGAAATCCTCGTGGGCAGCGACGACGGAATCGTTCTCTACGACCAGCTGCAGAAGTCGTGGAAGATGCTCTCTGACGGAAAGGGCGGGGCAGTTTCCTCGGCCACGGAACGCTTTGTCTACAGCATAGCCCAGGACAACGAAGGCGGTCTTTGGGTGGGAACGTTCTATGGCGGAGTGAATTATTTCTCGCCGATAGGAGAGCGGTTCCAGACTTTTACATCAGACGACGGCAAAGGACTTTCCGGCAATGTGGTGGGAAGATTTTGCGAAGACCAGCAGCATCGCATATGGGTAGCCTCTGACGACGGCGGTGTAGATTGTTATGATACCGCCGCCGACAAGTTCGTCGATTTCCCCGGCAAGCAGCAACTGCGGAAATACAATGTCCATGGCCTTCTGGTAGAGGACGGCTATCTCTGGGTGGGCACTTACGGCAATGGTCTCTTCAAACTGAACATTTCCACCGGAGCCACACAAGCCTATCAGTTGGATGGTAGGGCGGCAAGCTCCAGCTGCTATTGCATTTACCGCGACAGCAAGCGTCGGCTGTGGGCTGCTTCCATGGACGGGGTCAGCCTGTTCGACGAACGCAGCGGGGCGTTTGGGAAGGTCAAGTCATTCAAGACGGTGGCCATCGACATCATGGAAGACCGCCGGGGCATGTTGTGGTTTTCCACGCAGGGCAGGGGGCTGTGGTGCTTCGACCCCACCAATTCTAAATGGAAGCAATATCTCAACGACGATAAGGACACCACCTCCGTCGCGGGCGACCAGGTGAACTGTGTGCGCCAGGACATGCTTGGCAATCTCTTCGTGGCTACCGACCAGGGCATCTGCCGTTATGTTCCGGGCAAGGACTCCTTTGTGCCCCTCCATTTGCAGACCGACGTGGTGGGGGTCAACTGCATTGTCTTCAATCAAGAGGAGATGTGGCTGTCTTCCAGCCACGGCATCGTCAGGTATGTGCCCGGCGAAGGTTGCCAGTGCTACAATCGCTACGACGGCCTGACGAGCGACCAGTTTGTGTCCAATTCGGGTCTACTGGCTTCCGACGGCAGGATTTATTTCGGTTCCACACACGGCTTCAATGCTTTCTATCCATATAAGATAAAGGTGAACAGGATTGCTCCCCCCGTGTTTGTCACCTCGCTGGAGATTTACAACAGACACGTGTCGGTGGGCAGCGAGAAACTGCCCGAGTCGTTGGGGCAGATAGATCGGCTGGACTTGGCTTATGACGACTACATGTTCAGCCTCTCGTTTGCAGCCCTCAGTTACATCTCTCCTTCGAAAAACCAATATGCATACATGCTGGAAGGCTTCGACAAAGACTGGATTTATTCGGGCTCTGCCCACAAGGCCACCTACACCAACATACCAGCGGGCAGCTACGTGTTCCGTGTGAAGGCCACCAACAACGACGGCATCTGGTCGGCCCGTGAGGCCAAGCTCAACATTGAGGTCCATCCTCCCTACTGGTGGTCATTGCCGGCCAAGCTGCTTTACATCATATTGATAGGATATGCGATTTATCTCTATAGCCAGATAAAGGTGCGCCGGGAGAAGCGCCGCCATCAGCGCGAGCTGAAACTCCTTGCCGTCAAGAAGGAGCAGGAGGTGAGGGATGCTCGCCTGGAGTTTTTCACGATGATAGCCCATGAGATTCGTACCCCCGTGTCGCTCATCATCGGTCCCCTGGAAAACCTGAAGGCGGAATGGACAAAACTGAACCTCTCGGTAGAGACTAGCAAGGCGATGGACGCTACCATAGAGGTCATCGACCGCAATGCCCAGCGACTGCTCAATCTTGTCAACCAGCTGCTCGACTTCAACAAGGTTCAGCAGAAGGCCATGCAGATGCATTTCAAGCTCCAGAACATCTCCAGGCTGATGCAGGCGGTGTCTGATCGTTTCGAGCCTACAATGCGCAAGAACGGAACCAAGCTGGAGGTAATCCTGCCCCCCGACGATTTTGCGGCGGTCGTGGACAAGGAGGCTGTCACCAAGGTGGTCAGCAACCTAATGACCAACGCCACCAAGTACACCAAGGACTATGTCTGCCTGAGCTGCGAGGTGTTGGGCAGGGATTTCTTCCGCATCATGGTGGCCGACAACGGCGTGGGAATCGGTAAAGACGAGCAGGAGAAGATATTCTCGCCATTCTACCAAGCCAAGGACAACAAGCCGGGCACGGGCATCGGACTTAACATCGTCAAGAACCTGGTTGCCGCCCACCATGGAGAGGTGGAGGTGAAGTCGGAGCTTGGCAAGGGCTCTACCTTCGTGGTCACTCTGCCCGTCAATCAGCAAGATGCGGCAGTGGAGGAGGAAAACAAGGACACTGTCCTTAACGGGCAGGTGGTGGATGCGGAGGAGTACACCGACGAGAAGGTGGAAGAGACCAAGCTGGGCAAGACCGCCCAGAAGGACAAGCCGGTGATGCTGGTAGTGGAGGACGATGATGACATGCGCAAGTTTATCGCCACCAATTTCACGGAGCATTTTCTGGTGTTCACCGCCCGGAATGGCGTGGAGGCCTTGCAGCATTTCCACAAGCGTTCGGTGGGCTTGATTGTGAGCGACTGGATGATGCCCGAAATGGATGGCGTGGAGCTTTGCCGCGAAGTGCGCCGCAACCCAGTGACGAGCCACATACCTTTCGTCATGCTCACGGCCAAGACCGACGACAGCAGCAAGACGGAGGGTATGAACTGCGGTGCCGACGCTTACATCGAAAAGCCTTTCTCGATGAAGTATCTGGAGGCCTGCATCCGCAATCTGTTGGAGATGCGCCGCCTCTTGCAGAGCAAGTATTCCCACTCTCCGCTTGAGCCGATTACCGAGGTGGCCTCCAATGTGATGGACAATGATTTCCTGGTGAAGCTGAACCGGCTGATAGTGGACAATCTCACGAACCGCGGCCTGAACGTGGCCTTCATGGCCGACCACATGAACATTAGCCGTAGCACCCTGTTTGCCAAGATCAAGGCCTTGGTGGACATCACCCCAAACGAGATGGTGCAGCTGGTGAGGCTGAAGACGGCGGCTGAAATGCTCAAGACTGGCAAGTACCGCATCAACGAGGTGTGCTACATGGTGGGCTTCAGCAGCCCGAGCTATTTCACCAAGTGCTTCCTGAAGCAGTTTGGCATGAGGCCCGGCGAGTTCATCGACAATGGTGCAGACAGTAGTCCGGCTCCCCAGCCTGAAATGAAACAATAACAAACTAAAACGGTACAAACATGAATAAACTGTTCTTTTTATTATCCGTGGCCTTGCTGCCGGCTAGCATGTCGGCGCAAAAGTCACTCTACATTCCTAACGAATGGAAGTATTCCGGCGACTCCTTGCTCTACAAGGAGTCAGACCCTGACAACAAGTACACCTGGTCGAAGTCGCGCAGCAAGGAGTCGGAGAACTTTATCGTCTACTGGGACAAGGGTTACGGCAACACCAATCCCAGCAACGCCGACGGCACATACCGCATCGACATCGACTATCTGCTCCAGCAGGCAGAGGCCTTCTACAAGGTCAACATCGAGCAGCTCGGCTTCGCCAACACCCCCGACTCCTACGTCAACAAGTACAAGAGCATGATTCTCCTGAACCACACCACCACATGGACGTGCTACGGAGCGGGCTACGACTTTACCGTGCCCGCCCTCTGGCTGAACCCTTCGCCATGCCAGCCCGTGGGTCACTCCGTGGCGCATGAGGTGGGCCACTCCTTCCAGTATACCGCCTACAGCGATGCGTCCAAGGGTGGCACGAAGACCGCCTACGTGGGCTTCCACGACCCTATCGGTAACGGTGCCGGCATCTGGGAGCAGTGCGCCCAGTGGCAAGGTCTCATCTCCTTCCCCAGCCAAATGTACGACCAGAGCATCGGCCTCTTCCGCAACACCCACAACTATGCCTTCACCCACGAGTGGCACAGATACCAGAGCTACTGGTTCCTGTATTATCTCGCCCAGTATTACAACGACCAGACCATCGTGTCGCAGATATGGAAGCACGAGATGCCCAAGAAGGCCCCCGACTTCAACGAGGTGCTGATGGATCTGAAGGGGCTGAGCGTGGAGGAATTGTACAAGATGTATTTCGACTACGCCTGTCGCCTCGTCACTTGGGATCTGGATGCCTGCAAACCCTACCGCGACAACTATATCGGCGACTTCAACTACCGCTGCAGCAAGATTGGCGACCACAACTACCAAGTGGCCCTGGCCAGCTGTCCTCAGAGCACGGGCTTCAACGTAATCCCTCTCCAGGTGCCCGAGGCCGGCACCACAGTCACCACCTCGTTTACGGCCCCTCGCCTGCGCGGCTCCATCAAGCTCGCCGAGGCCGACCCCGCGGAATATTTCAACGGCGACCGATTCGTGTCCTATGGGAAGGATAGCTATGTCTACAATGGTAACACCTTGAACCGCGGTTTCCGAATCGGCTACGTGGTGCTGCTCAAGGACGGAACCCGCCAGTACATCAACGACGGCCAGATACATTGCCTGGAGAACAAGACAGTGACGGAAGACATCCAGATGACCGTGCCGGAGAACGTGGACAGGATGTGGCTCGTGGTTTCCCCGGCACCCAAGAAGTATATCAGCCACCTCTGGGACGAAGACATCACCAAGAACGACGACATGTGGCCCTATTCGTTTAAGCTGGATGGCACCGACATCGGCTCGCACGCCATCACCTACGTGTCGCCCACCATCGACGGGCGCAGTATAGAAGACGCCAAGCTGACCTATGATGTCTATTTCCCCGCCTCCTCATCCTATTACAGCGGCACGTCGGTGACTGTGAGCGGCGAGGCCAACGCCATGGTGGGTACGGCTTTCCAGATGAACATGGCCGACGTGACGGACAGAATCGTAAATTATTCCGCCTCGGGGCCCTCCGACGGCCAGATTATGTTTTATGCGCAAGACAGGGGAGGAGCCTTGACCCAGAAATCCCCCACGGCCAACGGCTACGGCTACTGGTATGCTGCCAACGGTAGCGTCTCTACCTATGCCTACGGCTATACCTTCTCGGAGTTCTCTCCTTCTTCGATGACATTCTCCATCGGCCAATATCCAGGCAAGAACAAGAACGGCGACAAGCGCACCATCCGTCAGGCGTTGAAATATCGGAAGAGTGCCACGGAGAGTGCCACGGTCTCCTTCGTCTTCAACATCCACTTCGACGCAAGCAAGACGGGAGCCGAGTTGAGCCAGATAGAATACGATGCGGACAAGGCCACCGCCGTGGAAGCCGTGAAGACGTTGGTTGGCGAGAAGGCCACCAACGTTTACAACCTCGTGGGGCAGAAGGTGAAGGCGGGCGTGGACTCGCAGAAGTCCATTGACTCCCTGCCCGGTGGCATTTACGTGGTGAAGGGCAAGAAGATACTGGTTAAGTGATGTTTTTCAGTCCTAATCAAGGAAAAAACGAGGGGCTGCTCCATATTGCGGAGCAGCCCCTCGAATGTTTATTATTTTTTTGTGGCTCTAATGAAGAAGCCTATCAGGAGGATGTAGGCGATGAGCGAGCAAACCTCCGACATAGGGTTGGCCCACCAGCTGTCGGCGATGCTAGCCTCCACGCCGCCAAACTTCAGAAGGGTGCTCACCACGCCCATCAAGGCTCCGCCGGCAATGAATCCGCTGGCTATCAAAGTGCCCTTCTCGCCCCGCTCGCTGTTGATTTTGGTGTTCTTTGAGCGAGAGGTGACATACCAGTTGATGGCACCGCCCACGAGCAACGGAACGTTCAGCTCCAGCGGGATGAACATGCCCAGGGCGAAAGCCAGGGCCGGAATCTTGAAATAGGTGAGCACGATGGCAATTACGGCTCCGATGGCATAGAGAATCCAAGGGGCGCCCAAGCCGTTCATCAACGGGTCGATGACGGCGGCCATGGCGTTGGCCTGGGGAGCGGCCAGAGAGCCGGAGGCAAAACCATAGGTCTCGTTCAGCAGCATCATTACGCCGCCCACGGTGGCCGCGCTGACGAGCGTGCCGAGGAACTTCCATCCCTCCTGCTTCTTGGGCGTAGTGCCCAGCCAGTAGCCTATCTTCAGGTCGGTGATGAACGACCCGGCCACGGAGAGCGCCGTGCAGACCACGCCGCCCATGATAAGGGCCGCGAGCATTCCGCCAGGGCCTTTCAGTCCCACGGCCACCATCACCACTGAGGCGAAGATGAGCGTCATCAGCGTCATTCCCGACACGGGGTTGCTGCCCACGATGGCGATGGCGTTGGCCGCCACGGTAGTGAAGAGGAAGGCAATGACGGCCACCAGCAGGATGGCTATTACGGCGAACAATAGGTTGCCCTCCATCACGCCCAGCCAGAAGAAGAGGAAGGTGACGAGGATGGTGACGATGGAGCCGATGGCGATAATCTTGAAGGAGATGTCACGCTGCGTTCGCTTCACGCAGGCATCCACCTCGCCCTTGCCCTTCAGCTCCTTGGCGGCAAGTCCCACAGCACCCTTGATGATGCCCCAGCTCTTGATGATGCCGATGATGCCGGCCATGGCGATGCCTCCGATGCCGATGCTGCGGGCGTAGGCCCTGAAGATTTCCTCGGGGCTCATCTCGCCCACGGTCTTCACGATGCTGGGGTCCCATGCGCTGAGCACGCTGTCGTGGAAGGCCACGCTCATGCCCGGCACGATGAGCCACCACACCACAAGTGAGCCGAGGCAGGTGTAGAAGGCTCACGCCCACGGCGATGATGGCTATCGGGATGGCGGCCTCGAACACCTGGCCCACCTTCAGCCCCAGATAAGCTGCGGCGGCCGAGAAGATGACGGCCATCACGATGCCCCAGGTGACCGACCATCCGTTCACCTCGGGATACACCTTGTCGGGCGACATCAGGGGCTTGTATTCCTCCCCGTCCTTCAGCTCGCGGAAAGCGTTGTCGGGGATTTGCATGTTTTCTTTCTCTTCCATCACTTCTCTATTCTGATGATGTACTCGCTCATGAAGCTGGCACCGGGCTGCAGGCGGTTCATCAAGTACTTGCCGGCAAACTCGCCGTCGTACTCGGCCCAGTCGTGGATGCCATACCATGGCTCGATGCAGACGAAGGGGGCGTGCTTGCCTGTGGGGTTCCAGATGCCCACGGCGGGGGTCTTGAACTCAAGCGTCACGTGGGGCTCGCCCTTCTCGTTGAGGATGCTCACCTGCTTCACCTGGCTCTTGTCGAAGATCACTGCGTCGTCGGCGAAGGTCTCCTCCGTCACCTCCCAAATGCCTTTGTCGGTCTCCACGGTTTCCTTGGCCTGAGGGTCGATGCAGCCGCCCACGTTGCCAAAGAGGCGTACGGGGGCCTCGTTGTCAAGCTTCAGCATGGCCTTCATCGGCTCGCCCTTCTTGCATCCGGGCACGAGGAAGGCGGGGTGGCCGCCTATCTGGAACATGATTTCCCGTGTGTCGGTGTTCTCCACGTGCCAGATTACATGTACCTCGTTGCCCTCCAGACGGTATGAGATGGCCAGGTTGAAGTGGTAGGGATAGTCCTTCAGCGTCTGCTCGCTGTCGGTGAGGGCGAAGGTGAGGCGGTCGGCGGTCTTGCCTACGAGCTGGAACTGGGTGTCGCGGGCGAATCCGTGGCGCGGCAGCTTGTACTCCTTGCCGTCGATGCGGTAGGTGTCGTTCCATAGTCCGCACACGATGGGGAAGAGGATGGGGGAGTGGCGGTTCCAGTACTGCTCGTCGCCGTCCCATAGATATTCGTTACCATTGGCATCCTTGATGCTCTGAAGTTCAGCCCCCATGGGAGAAATCTCCAAGGTGAGCTGGTCGTTTTTGATTTGTTCCATAACTTTTTTGTTTTTATTGTTTTGATAATACCATTGTTCGGTTATAATCTGATTAATTTGTCGCAAAGGTACGTTTTTTTTCCTGAAAGTAAAAATTTTGGGACGATTTTATTGTTCCTTGCCGTTTTTTTGTTGTAATTTTGCAGTCCAAAATAAAATCTTAAGTTATCAAGACAATAAAAATATGACTAGCAGTAACAAAGTAAAAGGCTTTGCGGCAGGCATCGTTGCCGCAATATGCTATGGTACCAATCCGCTGGGTACGCTTACGTTGTATGCCGACGGGTTCAATTCAGGTTCGGTGCTTTTCTATCGCTATCTCCTGGCTGTGGTGATGTTTGCGGTGGTGATGTTGGCCAAGAAGGAGAGCTTCATGGTGAAGCCAGGCCATCTCATCCGCCTGGCTGTGCTGGGGTGCATGTTCTCCCTCTCCTCGGCCACGCTCTACCTGAGCTTCCACCACATGGCGGCGGGCATCGCCAGCACGCTCCTCTTTGTCTACCCCATTATGACGGCTGTGCTGATGACGGTGTTCTTCCACGAGAAGGTGACGTGGACCACTACCATTGCCATCCTTCTGGCCGTGTCGGGCGTGGGCTTGCTCTACCGGGGCGATGGCGACGAGAAACTCAGCACGGCGGGCTTCGCGCTGGTGATGGTGTCGTCGCTGCTCTATGCGCTCTACATCATCTCGGTGAACCGCTGGGAGAACACGGGGATGTCCAACGTGAAGTTCACCTTCTGGATATTGGTGTTTGGCCTGCTGACGATGTTGGCCTTCTCCGTACTCTCGGGCGAGAGCCTCCAGATGCTCCACACGCCGACGGAGTGGCTCTGCGCCGCCCAGCTGGCCCTGCTGCCCACTGTGCTGTCGCTCTTTTTCATGACCATCTCCATCAATCTCATTGGCAGTACGCCGGCGGCCATCATGGGGGCGCTGGAGCCAGTGACGGCGGTGGCCATCGGTGTGTTTGTCTTCGGCGAGAGCTTCTCCCTGCAGTTGGGCGTTGGCATCCTGGCCATTCTGGCTGGCGTGACGCTTATCATCGCAAAGAAAAAGTAGAAAGGAACTTTTTCACCTATTTTCTTTTGTGGTTCGAAAAATAATCGTACCTTTGCAACTGACACGGGCTGCGAAGGAACTTTTGCCCTTGTGGATTTTTGACTTAATAAAAGACAAAAAAGAGAAAAATGGAAAGAAGAGTAGTGATAACGGGGATGGGCATCTGGTCGTGTATCGGCACAGACTTGGCCACCGTCAAGGAATCCCTGTATAGCGGTAGGTCGGGCATCGGCCTGCAACCCGAACGCCTGGAATACGGCTATCGGTCGGCACTCACGGGTATCGTGGAGGAGCCGCAAATCACCAAGCAGATGATAGACCGGCACACGCGCGCCGGAATGTCGGAGGAGGCGAAATACGCCTATATGGCAAGCCGGCAGGCCTTCGGGCAGGCGGGCGTGACTGACGAATATCTCAGGGAGAACGAGGTGGGGTGCATCTTCGGCAACGACTCCTCGGCAAAGCCCGTCATCGAAGCTTCGAAAATCATGGACGAGAAACACGACTCGGCCATGCTCGGATATGGGCTCATCTTCCAGTCGATGAACTCCACGGTGAACATGAACCTCAGTACCATCTTCCACCTGCGCGGTGTCAACTTCACCGTGAGCGCGGCCTGCGCCAGCGGAAGCCACTCCATTGGCCTGGGCTACATGCTCATCAAGCAGGGGCTGCAGGACATGGTGCTCTGCGGCGGAGCGCAGGAGACCAACTATTACTCCATGGCCTCCTTCGATGCCCTCAGTGCCTTTTCTGTGCGTATGGACGAGCCGCAGAAGGCAAGCCGCCCCTTCGACCGCAACCGCGACGGACTGGTGCCCAGCGGAGGAGCGGCGGCACTGGTGGTGGAGGAATACGAGCATGCCAAGGCCCGTGGAGCCAACATTCTGGCCGAGGTGGTGGGCTACGGTTTCTCCAGCAACGGCGGGGGCATCAGCCAGCCCTCTGACGAGGGCAGCGTGACGGCCATGACCCGCGCCCTCAGGATGGCCTCGCTGGAGGCCGACGACGTAGACTACATCAACGCCCATGCCACGAGCACGCCCCAGGGCGACATGTACGAGGCTGTGGCCCTGGACAGGATGTTCCGCGGCAAGCACGCCCTCATCTCCTCCACCAAGGGAATGACGGGCCACGAGTGCTGGATGGCCGGGGCCTCGGAGGTGGTGTATAGCACGCTGATGATGCAGCACAATTTCGTGGCTCCCAACCTGAACTTCGACAATCCCGACGAACACTCGGAGAGGCTCAACATCGCTGCCAAGACCGTGGAGACGCAGGTGGACACAGTGTTGAGCAACAGCTTCGGATTCGGGGGCACCAACTCTGCGCTGGTGATCAGGAGAATGAAGGAGTGAGTGCTAACGTAAAATATTTCAAAAGACATGAGAATAAGTATGATGATGAAATGGGCAGTTTGCCTCGGGCTCCTCACGGGAGCGACGCAGTCTACCAGCGCACAGGAGGCTCCTCAGTATCACCTAGGCGTGAGAGTGGGTTATGCTGAGACCAACGTGTTGCACGACCTGCACCTCGACGGGCGCAGCGACTTGAACTGCCGGTCGTTTTTGGCGGGCGTGGCCTTCGACACCAGGCTCACCAGCAAACCGCTCTACTTCGAGACGGGGCTCTATGGGGCCAATCGCGGCGTGTATGTGATAGACGGCAGCCGCGAATACCGCAAGGACAACTTCTCGCTGATGGTGCCGGCATTGTTTTCCTACCACTTCTATCCCGGCCACAAAAACTTCGGAATATCTCCCTTCGTCGGTCCCTTCTTTGCTTATGACTGTGGGTTTGAGAAGTTGGACTACGGCATCAAGCTGGGCTTCGGTCTCAACTACCAGAAGGTGGTGGCCAACTTCGGTTTCGACTTCGGCCTGAAGGACAATTTGTTCGACAATCCGGAAGGATGGAGAGAGAACGACGGTCTGCTCACCTCGTTCTTCGTGACCTTGGGATGGAACTTCATCGGAAACAAATAGAAAAACGACAAGGAAATGAATCTATTCAAGTCAGAAAGCGACCTGTATACACAGGAACATCTCTCGGCTCGCGAGGCCCAAAGGCTTGCCGAATACATAGCCTGGGCCCCAGTGGTTTTCCAAGTCTCCAGACTCATGGTGAAGTGGGGCATTCTCGAAGAGCTGCGCAACAGTGATGGTGGGCTCACCATTGGTCAGCTGAAGGAAAAGACCCATCTCTCGGAGTATGCCCTGAAAATTCTGCTGGAGGCCTCGCTGGGCGCAGGCACCGTGCTGGTGGACAAGGACACCGACCGCTATACCATCTCCAAGACGGGATGGTTTCTGCTCTGCGACCCCGCCACGCGTGTGAACCTCGACTTCAACCACGACGTGAACTACCGCGGGATGTTCCATCTCGACGAGTCGCTCCGGGAGGGCAGGCCCGCCGGGTTAAAGACTCTGGGCGGCGACTGGCCCACTTTCTATGAGGCCCTCTCCCAGCTGGAGCCCCATGTGAGGGACAGCTGGCTCCGCTTCGACCATTTCTACAGCGACCATTCCTTCGACAAGGCTCTGGAAATCGTCTTTGCCAAGAAGCCCCGGCGGCTGATGGACGTGGGCGGAAACACAGGGCGGTTTGCCCTGCGATGCGTGGGCCACGACAAGGACGTTGAAGTGACCATCGTAGACCTGCCCGGACAGATAGGCATGATGCAGGAGAACATACGGGGCAAGGAGGGAGCCGACCGCATAGGCTGTCATTCCACCGACATCCTCGACGACCGCAACCAGCTGCCCGAGGGCCGTTGGGACGCAATATGGATGAGCCAGTTTCTTGACTGCTTCTCGGAAGACCAGATTTGCAGCATCCTCTTGCGTGCGGCCCGGGTGATGACGGCAGACACCACCCTCTACATTATGGAGACTTTCTGGGACCGCCAGAAATACGAGCCAGCCTCCCTCTGTCTCACCATGACGAGCGTCTACTTTGCGGTGATTGCCAACGGCAACAGCAAGATGTACCACTCCGACGACTTGATAAGGCAGGTGGAGAAGGCCGGGCTAAGGGTGACAGCCATACACGACGGCATCGGACAGGGACACACCATACTGGAAGTGGTAAAAAGGTAAAAAGGTAAAAAAGTAAAAAATAATGGAAAGAAAAGAAATTGAAGAAAAAGTGAGAAATTTCCTCATTGAGGATTTGGAAATAGACGAGGAGAAAATCGCGCCCGAGGCCAAGCTCAAGGACGATCTGGGCATCGACAGCCTCGACTTCGTGGACATCGTCGTGATCGTGGAGAAAAACTTCGGCTTCAAAATCAAGCCAGAGGAAATGCAGGGTGTCTCCAACCTCACCCAGTTCTGCGACTACATAGAGAGCAAGGTGGGGTAAGGGAAGAGTGAAGAACGAAGAGTGAAGAATACTACTTTCGGCACCACGTGGATGCATCGGTGGCTGGTGGCCTCGCTGAGGGTGCTCGACATCCGGCTGCTCTATCTGCTCATCATGCTCATCATCATGCCCGTGTGCCTAATTCTGAACACCAACCACAGCCGCACCACAGCCTACCACTATTTCCGCAGGCGGATGGGCTACGGAAGATGGAGGGCGGCATGGGCCACCTATCTCAACCATTACCGATTCGGACAGGTGGTGATAGACCGCTTCGCCATGTTTGCCGGCATCCACTTCGATGTGAAGGTGGAGGGATACGAGCATTTCCTGCGGTTGGCCAACCAGGAGGAGGGATTCGTGCAGCTCAGTTCGCACGTGGGCTGCTACGAGGCGGCCGGCTACAACCTGACGGCCAAGTGCAAGCGGTTCAACGCCCTGGTTTACGGCGGCGAGAAATCCAGCATCATGGAGGGACGCAAGCACCTGCTCGACAGGAACAACATCCGCATGATTCCCGTGCAGCCCGACATGAACCACCTCTTCTTCATCAACCAGGCGCTGGCCGACCACGAGACCGTGAGCATGCCTGCCGACCGCATCGTGGGGGCTGCGAAAACCATCACGGTCAGCTTGCTTGGCGCAGAGGCAAGGCTCCCCATGGGGCCCTTCTCCGTGGCCACGATGAGGGGGATGGACACCATCGCCGTAAACGTGGTGAAGACGGGCACAAAGACCTACACGGCCCATGTGGCCCCCCTAGGCTACGACCACGGAGCCCCGCGCAAGCTGCAGATGCAGCAGCTGGCCGATGGCTACGCCGCAGCCCTGGAGGGCATCTTGAGAAAATATCCCACCCAGTGGTTTAACTTTTATGAATTTTGGTCATGAGGCCAACGAAACCAATGTATGATGAGTTTTGACGCAGAAAATCCCACGGAGCGCGACCTCCGACAGATAGATATCCACGAGCTTCTGCCCCAGCAGGAGCCTTTTGTGATGATAGACACGATTGTGCGCTTCGACCCTGTGCTCACCGTGACTGAAACGAGGGTGAAGCCCGAAAACATCTTTGTGGATGGTGGCTGCTTCACGGCATCGGGGCTGATGGAGAACATCGCCCAGACCTGTGCCGCCCGCATCGGTTACGTCAACAAGTACATCCTGCGGAAAGGCATCCAGGTGGGGCTGATAGGGGCCGTGCGCAACATGGAGATTCGCCGCTTGCCCCGGGTGGGCGAGATAATCACCACCCGGGTGGAGGTGAAGGAGGAAATCTTCGGGATGACCCTGGCCGAGGCCGTGGTGGAGAGCGGGGGAGACGTACTGGCCACTACCGAGATGAAAATAGCGGTGAGAAGTGAAGAGTGAAGAACGAAGAGTGAAGAACGAGATGAAAGAACTGAAAGCATCGAAGACCTTCGAGGTGAGGTTTAGCGAGGTGGATTCCATGAACGTGGTGTGGCACGGTTCCTATCCACTTTATTTCGAGGATGCCCGTGAGGCGTTCGGCAAGCAATATGGATTGGAGTACATGAGCTTCTTCGACCATGGCTATTTCGCACCCTTGGTGGAGCTCACCTTCCACTACAAGAAGCCCATCAGATATGGGATGGCTCCTCGCGTGGACATCATCTACCGCCCCACGGCGGCTGCGAAGATAGTCTTCGACTATGAGATTCGCGACCCCGCCGACGAGAGCCTTCTGGCCACGGGACATTCCGTGCAGGTGTTTATGGACCTGGACTACCAGCTGGTGTGGGACAATCCCCCCTTCTATCAGGAATGGAAGGAGAAATGGAGTGAAGAATCCTCTTTTAAGTGAAGAGTGAAGAACGAAGAGTGAAGAATCCTATGGCTTACGTTATTGCAGACAATATTATTTCTCCGTTGGGTGAAACCTCTGAGGAGAATTATCGGGCGGTGAAGGCTGGCAAGTCGGGCATACAGACTTATCCGCCCGGCAGCCACGGCATCCCCGATGGCTTCACAGCCTCCTTGATGTTGGCCGACTTCGAGACTGTTGTGCTCAGGTCGGTAGGCAAGGCGCTGGAGATGGCTCATCTCGACCCCGCAAAGGGCAGGGTGGCCTTCATCCTCAGCTCTACAAAGGGAGACGTGGATAAGCTTTCCCCGGAGGGGGAGACAACGACTGGCCAGGCGAAGACTGGCGCGACACAGGTCTCTTTGGGCGGCACTGCCCGGCGCATAGCCGCGCAACTGGGCTTCGATACACAGCCCTTCGTGGTTTGCAATGCTTGCATCTCGGGCTTGTCGGCCTTGATTTTGGCCGACCGCTTGCTGGAGACGGGGCGTTACGACCATGCCGTAGTGTGTGGCTGCGATACGCCCGGCCGTTTCATCATCTCCGGCTTCCAGTCGCTCAAAGCCTTGTCGGCCCATCCCTGCCGTCCCTTCGACATGGAGCGGCTCGGACTCAACCTGGGCGCGGCTGCGGCTACGATGGTGCTTGCCCGGGAAATGCCGAGGACAGAGGAGCCCTCCAGCGCGGTTTGGCAAATAGGGCAAGGCTTTGTGAGGAACGATGCCTTCCACATCAGTGCCCCGTCAAAGACCGCCGAGGGCTTGTGCAAGGCTCTCACGGAGACATTGCGCGGAGTGGATGCCGATGCCAGCCTGGCCTTCGTCAACGCCCATGGCACGGCCACGCTCTTCAACGACCAAATGGAGTCGGTGGCAATCCGGAGAATGGCCCTTTCCGACGTGCCCCTCAATGCTCTGAAAGGCTATTTCGGCCATACGTTGGGTGCGGCGGGCGTGTTGGAGACCATCCTCAGCATGAAGGCCGTGGACGACCATATAATAATAGGTACGCGAGGCTTTCTGGAGTTGGGTGTTTCGGGCAAAGTAAACGTATCGGCCCAGCATCGGCCCACCGACAAGCACTCCTTCGTGAAGATGCTCTCTGGCTTTGGCGGATGCAATGCCACAATCTTGGCAGAGAAGGTAAAAACGAGTTTGGAAGAGGAGAAACCAGTCCTGGAATCCGCAAAGTCGGGCTTGGCTTTCGAGAAGACCCACGAGGTGGTTCTCGTTCCGGGCAAGGCCACGGTAGACGGAAATCCCATTTGCATGGATAGCGAGGATGCTGGCGCTTGGCTCACCAGTCTCTACAAGCAGAAGATAGGCGACTATCCCAAGTACTACAAGATGGACCCTCTGTGCCGTTTGGGCTTCGTGGCCTCCGAGCTGCTGCTGCAGGCGGAGGGGAAGGAGAGATTCAGGGAGTGCGACGACCGGGCGGTGGTGCTTTTCAACCATTCCTCGTCCATCGCCTCCGACAGGAAATACGTGGAGACGATTGGCGACGGGGAGGATTACTATCCCAGTCCGTCGGTCTTTGTCTACACCCTCCCCAACATTGTGACGGGCGAGATTGCCATCCGCAACCGCTACCACGGAGAGACCTCCTTCTACATCCTGCCCGGGAGAGATGAGAGGCAGATGGAGGAAGTGTGGGAGGCCACCTTCCTCGACCTGCAGATCCAGAGCATTCTCACGGGATGGATCGACTACGAGGACGAGACGCATTTCGAGGCCAGGCTTATGGTGGTTAAAGGTTTAGAAGTAAAAAGATAAAAAAGTAAAACGAAATAGAAATGACAATGGAAGAATTGATAAAAGAATTGAAGGAAGAAATCATCAAGGTGCTGAACCTAGAGGAAATGGCACCCGAGGACATCGACGAGAATGATGCTCTCTTCGGCGAAGGCCTGGGGCTCGACTCCATCGACGCCCTTGAACTCATCGTACTGCTAGAGAAGAAGTATGGCATCAAACTGGCCAGTCCTGCCGAGGGCAAGGAAATTTTCAAGAGCGTGGCCTCCATTGCCGACTTCGTCAGCAAGAACAGAAAGAAGTAACTTAACTCAAACTTTCCGAGATGAATATAGCTATCACAGGAGAGGGAATCATCTCTGCCATCGGACTCGACAAGCAGGAGGTGCTCGCCTCGCTGCTGGAGAAGAATACGGGCATTGGGGAGATGAAGTTCCTGCAGTCGGTTCATCATGAGCTGCTTGTGGGGGAGGTAGGCTTGTCTAATGCCCAGATGAAGGAGATGCTCGGCATCCCCAGGGCGCAGACCGTGAGCCGCACGGCCTTGATGGGTATGCTGGCCATCCGGCAGGCCTTGGCTGATGCTCGCATGGGTAAAAGTGGAAGTTTGCTCCGCATCGTCCTTATTTCGGGCACTACGGTGGGCGGTATGGACGTGACTGAACTTTGCTACGACCACATTGAGGACGATGGCAGTGCGGAAGTACTGCTCCAGCACGACTGCGGCCACAGCACCCAACTGATGGCCGACCACTTCGGCATCTTCGCCGAGGTGACCACCATCTCTACGGCCTGCTCATCGGCTGCCAACGCCATCATGCTCGGTGCCCGGCTAATCAAGGCCGGCGAGGCCAATATCGTGGTGGCCGGAGGCACGGAAGCCCTGTCTCGCTTCCACCTCAACGGCTTCAACTCGCTGATGATTCTCGACAAGCAACCGTGCCGCCCCTTCGACGCCACCCGAGCCGGACTCAATCTCGGCGAGGGAGCCGCCTTCGTGGTGCTGGAGTCGGAGGAGATGGCAAGGAAAAGAGGCGTGGCCCCCCATGCCTATCTCACGGGCTACGGCAACGCCTGCGACGCTTTCCACCAGACCGCTTCCTCCGAAAACGGAGAGGGGGCTTACCTGGCCATGCGGGAGGCCCTGCAGACGGCACATCTCTCGGCTGGCGACATCCAGTATGTCAATGCCCACGGCACGGGCACGCCCAACAACGACAAGAGCGAGAGCGTGGCCCTGGGGCGCATCTTCGGGGCAAACATGCCCCCGGTGTCGAGCACCAAGGGCTTCACCGGCCACACCACCAGTGCCTCGGGGAGCATAGAGACCGTGATTTGCATCCTGGCGATGCAGCATCACTTCATACCCGCCAACCTGGGATGGAGGAATCAGATGGAAGACGGAATCACGCCCTCACAGGGTGAGGAAAACGTCTGTCTGGAACATGTGCTCTGCAACTCCTTCGGGTTTGGAGGCAACGACTCTTCGCTTGTCATTTCCGCCCATCCCACAGAGAGCGAGACCGCCATTTTGCGAGATGATCAGATAAAGGTGCTGGCCCGGGTGGAAATCAACTCGGAAGAACAGCTCTGCGGCATCCGCAAGTATGTGAAACCCCTGGAGGCGCGCCGCATGGGCAAGCTCATGAAGAGCTCGCTGCTCGCCTCGCTGGATGCTCTGGCACAGGCCGGCATCGAGACTCCCGATGCCATCATTACGGGTACTGCCTATGGATGCCTGGAAAACAGCGAGATGCTTCTGGAACAAATCAAGGAGGAGGGCGAGTCGATGCTCAAGCCCACCTATTTCATGCAGAGCACCCACAACACCGTCGGCAGCAACGTGGCCATCAAGACCCATTGCCACGGCTACAATGTCACCTATACGCAGGAGGCTCGCTCTCTGGAGTGGGCCATCCGCGATGCCAAGCTGCTCTTGCGGTCGGGCAAGGTGAGAAATGTGTTGGTGGGTTGCCACGACGAGGGTGCGCCCTGCTTCAACTCGCTGCTGGAGAAGGCAGGGGAGGAGACGCTGCCTGCCATCCGATCGGTGGCGATGGTGCTGGCCATGGAGGAATGAAACCAACCGTAGGATTTGTAGAATCATGTGGAGAGTAATCGTTTTGGCCATCGTGCAGAGCGTCTTGCTGGCGGGGGGGCAGGTGTTCCTGAAGTTCGCCCTTGGGCGGATGCTTCCCTTCGGCTGGACCCGCGAGTTCTGGACGAGTCTTTTGCTCAACTGGCAGTTTGCCTGTTGCGGCCTCTTCTTCGGTGCCAGCTCCGTGCTCTGGATGTACATCGTGAAGCATTATCCGCTCAGCGTGGCCTATCCGATGGTGAGTCTCACTTATGTCTTCGGCATGCTGGCTGCGATGGTGTTTTTCCACGAGCCCGTGTCCCTGGCCAAGTGGATTGGCATCGGGCTTATCATGGCGGGATGCTGCCTGGTGGCGAGGTAATCATGTGAGACTTGTTTTTTTGTAAAAAGATAAAGAGATTATGAAAAGATTATTCGTTTTGGGGATTTCCCTGTGCCTGGGACTTCTCGGTGTCTCTGCCCAGCAGAAGGTGAACGAGGCGCAGGTGAAGCAGCAAATCGGCGCTGTGGCTTCGAGCCTCAAGTCGATGCAGTGTGACTTTGTGCAGACTAAGTATCTGAAGATGCTCAACGACAAGATGGTGTCGAAGGGAAAGATGTACTACCAGCACACCAACCGGCTGCGCTGGGAATACACCTCGCCCTATGCCTACACCTTCGTGCTCAACGGGTCGCAGGTGCTCATCAGCAAGGGCAAGCGCAACGACGTGATCAACGTGAACCAGAACAAGGTGTTCAAGGAGATTGCCCGCATCATGATGAACAGTGTGGTGGGCAAGTGTCTCACCGACGAGAAGGACTTCAAGGTGAGTATCACCGGCTCCAACGCCGAGTATGTGGCCACGCTCCTTCCGCAGCAGAAGCAGATGAAGCAGATGTTCCGGAAAATCATTCTCCATTTCGACCGCAGTAAGTCTACGGTGTCCAAGGTGGAGTTGGTGGAGACGAAGGGCGACCGCACGGTCATCGAACTGAAGAATGTACAAACCAACGTGAATGTCAATGCGAAAGTTTTTAGCATCAATTAGTCTCCTGTTTCTCTGTGCCTTCTCCCAGTCCCTGATGGCGCAGGCGTCCTTCCCCGACCGGGTGGGGGCAAGGGCGAAATATGCTGCGTCCATCGAGCTGAAGAAGGGTTACGTGAGTGGCATCTGCGTGCTGCTGCGTGAGGAGGACGGAGTGAGGGGGTGTCTCTTCAACGAGTTTGGCATTTCCGCCCTCGACTTCGTCTACTATCCCGAAAAGGGCAAGGTGAGGCTGGAGAGCGTCATGAAGATGCTCGACAAGTGGTACATCCGGAAAGTGCTGAGGAAGGACTTGGTGCGGCTGATGGAAAACCTGCAACAAGGAACAGACACCTACCGCGACGAGAAGTTTAACATCAATTACAAGTTTTCATTGCTGAAGGAAGATGCAACTGAGAAATAGTCTGTACACGGTCGTGGAGAAGGAAGTGGAAGGCGTGGGCGGTCGCTTTGTCGTGGCTCTCTGCCCCTCTTGCTTCATCTACCAGGCCCACTTCCCGGGCCAGCCCATCACCCCGGGGGTCTGCCTCGTGCAGATGGGCGTGGAACTGTTGGAGCAGCTCTTGGAGGAAAACCTCGGCCGAAGAGTGGGGCTGGAAATGACCCGAGTGAAGAATGTGAAGTTTCTCTCCGTGGTCTCGCCCCTGGCTACTCCCCGTGTGGAATACCAGATGAAGAAGGTGGAAACAACGGACGAGAACGGGGTGAGGGCGCAAATCGTAGTGGCTGCGGAAGGCGAGACGAAGGCCAAGATTTCGCTGGTGTTGAGAATGATATCCTAAAGAATGGTTATGGGGAAAAACGTTGACTTGAAGGAATTGAAAGATACGTTGAGGGCGAGGGGCATCTGTGTGGTCATCCCCACCTACAACAACGAGGGGAGTATCAGGCAGGTGGTGGCCGATGCCGTGGCTCATTGCGGTGATGTCATCGTGGTGAGCGACGGCAGCACCGACCGCACAGCCGGGATACTACGCGGCCTTGGGGGAATCACCCTCGTGGCCTACCCCGGGAACCGGGGCAAAGGATACGCCCTGAAGACGGGATTCAGGAAAGCCCTGGAGATGGGCTTTTCCTATGCCATCACGCTCGATGCCGACGGTCAGCATTATGCCTCCGACATCCCCCTCTTCCTACAGGCCAACCAGGAACATCCGGGGGCGCTGATTGTGGGCGGCAGGCGGCTGGAGGGCGTGGACCGCTCGAAGGGCAGCTCTTTCGCCAACAAGTTTTCCAACTTCTGGTTTTGCGTGCAGACGGGCAGGGCTTTGCCCGATACGCAGACGGGCTACCGGCTCTATCCCCTGCGCAAGTTGCGGGGACTCTCGCTGCTCACCTCCCGCTACGAGGCCGAGCTGGAGCTGCTGGTCTTCGCATCGTGGCACGGTGTGGAGCTGGTGCCGATAGACATCGACGTTTACTATCCTCCCCGCGACCAGCGCGTGAGCCATTTCCGTCCGGGATGGGATTTCGCCAGAATCTCCGTGCTCAACGCCGTGCTGTGCTTCCTGGCCGTGGTCTACGGCCTGCCCCTGCGCCTGGGGCGCAAGGCGATGGTGGTGGCGAGAACCGCCTATTCGCTCCTCTTCTTCATGTTCTTCTCCCTGTGCGTGCTCACGCCGTTGGTGTGGATTTACATCAAGACGGGGAAGATGACGGAGAGGAAACGCTATCGGTTGCACCAAATCATCTATCACGCCGCACGCTTCATCATGATCCGCCACGGCATCCCCGGCACCAAGTTCAGAAGCAAGGTGGCGGGTGGCATCGATTTCGACAAGCCGCGCATTGTCATCTGCAACCATCAGTCGCACCTCGACCTGATGTGCCAGCTGGTGTTCACGCCCAAGATAGTATTCCTCACCAACCAATGGGTGTGGAACAATCCCTTCTATGGTCTCTTGATTCGCAACGCCGAGTATCTGCCCGTGGTTGACGGACTTGAACCGCTGATGCCCCATCTCCGTTCGCTGGTGGAAAGGGGCTACAGCATCGCCGTCTATCCCGAGGGAACCCGTTCGCGGGATTGCAGCATCGGAAGGTTCCACCAGGGAGCTTTCTTTCTGGCACGGGAACTGGGATTGGAAATCCTGCCCATGTGTCTCTACGGCCCCGGCAAGATTCTCCCCAAGAAGAGTTACCACCTGCGCAAGGGCGTGTTCTACGTGGAGGTAGGCAAGCCTCTGACGCAACAGGAGATGCTGGAGATGGGCGAGGTGAGGAGGCAGGCCAAGGAGATGCGCCATCGCTATGTGGCCAAATACGCCGAGATAGCCAACCGCATCGAACAAGGAATTTAGACACTTATGGAAGAAAAGAAAAAGGTAATCATCATAGGAAGCGGACTGGGAGGGCTCACTACTGGTGTGGTCCTGGCCAAGAACGGCTATCAGGTCTCCGTGCTGGAGCAGGGGGCGCAGATAGGCGGATGCCTGCAATGCTTCCGGCGGAAGGGAGGAAAGTTTGAGACGGGAATGCACTTCGTGGGAAGCGCAGCCGAGGGACAGACCCTCCATCTCCTGATGAAATATCTGGAGATAGACCGTGAGGTGAAGCTTTCGCCTTTGGACTCCGATGGCTACGACGTGGTGGCACTGGATGGAAAGAAATACCGCTTCGCCAACGGCAAGGAGGCCTTCATCCGACAGATGACCGAATATTTCCCCCAGCAGCACGACAACCTCGTGGAATACTACCGGCTGGTGGAGAAGGTGGCCGGAGCCTCTTCCCTCCACTCGCTGAAGCATGCCGATACCGATGCCGCCGTGAACACCGAGTTTCAGCTGCGGTCCATCAACGAAGTGATAGACGAGGTAATCACCGACCCGCTCCTGGCCAAGGTGCTCGTGGGCAACCTTCCGCTCTACGCAGCCGAGAGAGACAAAACCCCCTTCGCCACCCATGCCTTCATCCTCGACTTCTACAATCAGAGCGCGTTCCGCTTCAAGGGGGGCAGCGACACGGTGGCGGCGGCCTTGGTCCACACCATCGAACGTTATGGCGGCGAGGTGCTGGCGGGGCACAAGGTGACGCGCATCTTGTGCGACGACATTCGGGCCGTGGGCGTGGAAGTGAACGGAAGGGAGACGAAGGCCTGCGACTATGTGGTTTCCGACGCCCATCCGATGCGCACGCTCGAACTGCTCGACACCAAACTGATTCGCCCGGCCTTCCGTCGCCGCATCAATCAGATTCCGCAGACGGTGGGCGGCTTTGCCGTCTACCTGCGTTTCCGCGAGAACGCCGTGCCCTACCAGAACTACAACTATTACGCTTATGAGAGCGACACGCCCTGGGATTGTGAGAAATATACGGACGCATCCTGGCCCAAAGGATTCCTCTATATGCACTTCTGTCCCGCCCACGAGACGGGCTTCGCCTCCACGGGCGTCATTCTCTCCTATATGCAGATGAAGGACGTGGAGCGATGGAAGGGAAGTCGCGTAGGAAGGCGCGGACAGGACTACGAGGACTTCAAACGGCGCAAGGCGGAGAAACTGCTTGATGCCCTGGAAAAGCATTTTCCCGGCATCCGAGAAGGCATTGAGGAATATTACACCTCCACTCCGCTCACCTATCTCGACTATACGGGCACGGAGGGTGGGTCGATGTATGGCAGTGCCAAAGACATTCACATGGGAGCCGCCTACCGAGTGGCGCAGCGCACGAAGGTGCCCAACGTCTATCTCACGGGACAGAATATCAACTCCCACGGCATGCTCGGCGTGCTGGTGGGAACCATCGTAACCTGTAGCGAGTTTCTGCCCGCAGAGACCATCTACAGGCAAATCAAGGAGGCTAACGAACAAAAAAGAAACTGAGATGAAAACAGTAGTTATCATAGGCGGCGGACTGGGTGGCCTTTTCACCGGAGCTATCCTCGCCAAGGAGGGACTCCGGGTGACGGTTTTGGAGAAGAATGCCACGATAGGCGGCGGACTCCAGACTTTCCGAAGGTTTGGCCTGGAGTTTGACACCGGGATGCACGTGATTGGCGGAATGCAGCCCGGCGGCAACATCCGCCGCATCTGCCAGTATCTGGGCATCTCCGACCTGGTGGAAATCATGGACGTGGACGACGACTGCATGGACCGCCTCTACTTCGCCGAGGACAAGACCACCTACCGCATCCGTAAGGGCAAGGACGGTTTTGTAGACTCGCTTGCCGCCTATTTTCCCGAGGAGAGGGAGAACCTGCGGAGATACGTCGAGGCCCTGTATGCAGTTTGCGACAAGATAGACTTGTTCAATCTCCGTCCCTCCGACAACCATCTCAGAATGGTGGACGAGGATTTCATTTTGCCGGCTGACGGCTTTGTGGCCCGGTACATCAAGGATCCGAAGCTGCAAAGTGTTGTGGCCTACATGAACCCCCTCTACGGAGGCCGGCGCGACGAGACTCCCGCCTTCATCCATGCCATCGTCAGCACGCTCTACATCAACGGAGCGAGCCGATTCGTGGGAGGCAGCGGGAAGTTTGCCCGACTTTTGGCCTCGGTCATTGAGAAGGCTGGGGGAGATGTGGTTGCCGGAGACGGCGTGGAATGGGTGGAGGTGAACAACCGCCACGTGGACTTCGTCAGGACCCGGAGCGGAAAGGAATATACCGCCGACCATTATGTCTCGGCCATCCATCCCTGCAGTCTGCTCAGGCTGATGCCCGAAAAAGCATTCCCCAAGGCCTACCGCAATCGTCTGGAGTCGATTCCCAACTCCTACTCGGTGTTCTCGCTTTTCATCAAACTGCGCCCCGGCACCTTCCCCTATATCAACCACTCGGAGTATTACATGGAGAAATACAGCGAGATGTGGAATTTCGGCGATCCCCATGAAGACTGGCCCCTCGGTTTCCTCTTCATGACTCCCCCCGGCGACCACCAAGGCAAGTTTGCCGACAGGGTACTGATCAATGCCCTGATGCTTTATGAGGAGGCGGCACGCTGGGAGCACACCACCGTGGGTCACCGTGGGGCCGACTATGAGGCTTGGAAGGAACGGAAGGCGCAGCAGGTGTTGGCGAAAGTGGAAGAAATGCACCCGGGCTTCGGGGCGTGCGTGGAACGGGTGAACACGGCCTCGCCGCTCACCATCCGCGACTTCTACGCCGTGAAGGGAGGGGCGCTCAGCGGATTTAGCAAGGACTATAAGAACATGGCCCTCTCGCAGTTGCCCGTGGTTACGAAGGTGGACAACCTGCTCCTCACGGGTCAGAACAACAACCTGCATGGTTTCTGTGGTGTTCCCCTGACAGCCATCAACACCGCCGAGGCCATCCTGGGTTCCAACCATGTCTTGAACCAGCTCAATCAAAGAAATTGAACCATCTCGATGAAAAGATATTTTTACATTCTATTGGGAATGCTGATATTCCCCTTACCCTCTGTGAGAGGCCAAGGGGAGAGCGGGAGTGAAATCCTAGGCGAACATCCTGCTGCCGTCAGCATCTGGCAAGATTCCGTCTATGGACGAAGGGTGATGATGACTCCTTATCTGGCCCCGGGACAGAACAACGTGGCGGTGGTGGTGTGCCCCGGTGGCAGCTATTTCTGGCATGACATGGATGCCGAGGGAGCCGCCGTGGGCAGATGGTTGCAGGCCAACGGCATTTCGGCCTTTGTGCTCTGCTACAGGACCGCTGGTTTCGGGGCGTTCTTCACCCATTATCGCTACCTGCTGCGCGGCATCCGTTATCCCGATGCGCTCGACGACTTGTGCCAGGCGATGAAATATATTAAGGTTCGCGCGCAAGTCTATGGGGTGGATTCCGGCAGGGTGGGTGCCATGGGATTTTCGGCGGGCGGCCACTTGGCGATGCAGGCCGGGGAAATCCTGGAGACGACCGACCGTCCTGCCTTCATCGCCTCCATCTATCCCGTGGTGACCATGGCGGAGGAATTTTATGTCCACAAGCGTTCGCGACGGGCTTTGCTGGGCGACGGAAGGAAGAACAACAAGGCTTTGCGCGACTCTCTCTCGCTAGAGCGGCATGTGCCCGACGACTGTCCGCCCGTGTTCTTGGTGAACTGCAAGGACGACCCCGTGGTGAAGTTTCACAACTCCGAGATGCTTGATTCCGCCCTTACCGCCCACCACGTGCCCCATCGCTACATCCAGTATGAGACGGGCGGCCACGGCTTTGGCGCTTCTAACCGCAAGGGAACGGAAGAATGCCGCCACTGGAAAGAGGAATTCCTGGCGTGGATCAAGGGGGGATTTAGAAATGAGAAATTAGAAATTAGAAATTTACGATAAATGGAAACAACGGAATTTGACGATATTCGCCCCTATAATGAAGAGGAAATACCTGGGGCCATGCAGCGCATCGCCCACAGCTCTTCCTTTCCCATCCTGGCCGCCTACGTCTACCCTGGCGAGCCCCTAGACGAGGTGAGGAAGCGCATCGAGAGCTACCAAAACGTGAGGGACTTTCAGACAGAGACCATGCGTATGGTCAACAAGCGTGTCATCGAGAACAGCATTACAGAATTCTCATGCTCCGGACTCGACAAGCTCAGTCCCGACGGGCATTATCTCTATGTGTCCAACCATCGCGACATCATGCTCGACTCCAGCCTCCTGCAGTATTACTTTGTCAACCACGGCTTCGACACCACGGAAATCACCTTCGGGGCCAACCTGATGATGAACCCCCTGGTGGTGGACATCGGCAAGAGCAACAAAATGTTCAAGGTGGAAAGGCCTGGAGGAGGCATCAAGGAGTTCTATCGCTGCTCCAAGCACCTCTCCGACTACATTCGCCACGTCATCTCCCAGAAGGGACAGTCGGTGTGGATAGCCCAGCGCAACGGAAGAACCAAGGATGGTAACGATGCCACCGACCAGGGCGTAATCAAGATGTTCTGTCTCTCGGGCTCCGGCGACAAAATCCAGGCCATTGACCAGCTCCACATCGTGCCCGTCTCCATCTCCTACGAGTGGGAGTCGTGCGACATCCTCAAGACCCTGGAACTTTACGAGTCGCAGTTCACCAAGTACACCAAGAAGCCCGGGGAAGACCTGAACAGCATCCTCACGGGCCTTTCCCAGCCCAAGGGGCGCGTGCACATCGAGCTTTGCGACCCCATCACCTATGAGGAACTGGCCCGGTTTGAACCGCTCACCAACACCGAGTATCACAAGGCCGTAGCCCGACTGCTCGACAGCCGGATCAACGCCGCCTACCGTCTCTATCCCAACAACTATGTGGCCTACGACCTGCGCTACGGCACGGGCAAGTATCAGGACTATTACACGCCCAGGCAGAAGCAAGAGTTTCTGGAACGTCTCAGCTTGCTGGAGCGTTATGACACGTGCGACATCGAGAAACTGAAGGACATCTTCCTGGGGATTTATTCCAACCCGGTAAACAACAAGAACTAGCGATGACAGATTTCATACTCAGAATATTTGCCGGCATAAGAACCCACCGACTACTGGGAGTCCTCTCCTTTGTGGTCTGCACGCTACTATTGGCACTTTCGGTGAGTCGCCTCGGCTACAAGGAAGACATCGCCGACTTCCTGCCCTTGGACAGTCAGCACCACAATGCCATGAAGGTGTACCAAGACATTTCGGGGGCCAACAAGGTGTTTGCCATCTTCCAGTATCGCGACACCACCCATGCCGACCCCGACAAGATGGTGGCCTCCATCGATGCCTTTGCCGCTGAGGTGGAGAAGGCCGACACAGCCAAGAGCGTGGCTCGCATGATGTGGCAGGTGGACCTCGACCAGATGGCGGAGGTCACGGATTTCGTCTACGACAACATCCCCTATTTCCTCACCGACGAGGACTATGACAGGATGGACAGTGCGCTGGCCTCTCCAGACTACGTGGCCCGGCAGATGGCACAGGACAAGCAGATGCTGATGTTTCCGACGGGAGGACTTCTGTCGGACAATATCCAGCGCGACCCGCTCAACCTCTTCACCCCCGTGGCCCAGAAGTTGCAGCGCGCCGACACGGGCTTGCAATACGAGATGTACGACGGCCACATCTTCTCGGCCGACATGAAGAAGGCCTTCGTCGTCATCGACTCGCCCTACGGGGCTAGCGAGACGGATCACAACGCCCAGTTGGCCGCCATGCTGAAATCCTGTGCCGACAAGGTGGAGGACGGAGACCGGAACCTCGACATCCACATCATCGGAGGCCCCGTAATCGCTGTAACCAACGCCAAGCAAATCAAGCAAGACAGCATCCTCTCGGTGGCCATCTCGGTGACCCTGATACTTGCCCTGCTGCTCTTCTCCTTCCGCAACGTGCGCAACCTCCTGCTGATAGCCGTCTCCATCGGTTGGGGCTGGTTGTTTGCCATGGGGTTCCTCGCCCTTTTCCACGACCGCGTGTCGGTCATTGTTATCGGCATTTCGTCGGTCATCCTGGGCATCGCCGTCAACTATCCCCTCCATTTCATCGCCCATCTCTCCCATACGCCCGACAAGCGGAAGGCCCTTCGTGAAATCGTGATGCCGCTGTTGGTGGGCAACGTGACCACCGTGGGAGCCTTCCTGGCCTTGGTGCCGCTGCAGTCGGTGGCCCTGCGCGACTTGGGACTCTTCAGTTCCTTCCTGCTCGTAGGCACCATCCTCTTCTCCTTGATTTATTTGCCCCACCTCTGCAAGGAAACCAAGGAGCCTAAGCATACGTTCCTGGACAAGTGGAGCAACGTGTCGCTGGAGAACAAGTCGTGGCTGGTGGCGGTGGTAGTGGTGCTCACCTTGGTGTTCGGCTATTTCAGTCTGCAGACCACGTTTGACACCAATATGGCCCACATCAACTATATGACCGACGACCAGAAGGCCGATATGGACTACTTTCAGCGCACGATGGTCAAGGGTGGCGACCTGCAAAAAGTGTACGCCATTTCCACCGACTCCACTATCGACGGTGCACTCGACAAGAGCCTCCGCCTGCAGCCAGGCATCGACTCGTTGGCCGGGCGCATCCAGGGACATGAGGATTGCAGCCAGTTTCTCGCCTCCTCTGCCGAACAGCAGCGTAGGCTGAACCGCTGGCGGAAGTTTGTGGAGAAGAACGAGCAGACCGTCAGGGAATCACTGCGGACAGCTGCCAAGGCAGAGGGATTCTCCGACGATTCCTTCGATGCCTTTTATGCCTTGCTCGACAAGCGTTATGCCCCTCAGCCTTTCTCCTATTTCAAGCCATTGGCCACCTCGGTGTTCGCCTCCAATATCAGCCACAATGCCCAAGCCGGAACGTGGAGCGTGGTGAACGTGCTCTCGGTGAAAGACGACGACGTGGAGAGGGTGGAGCAGGCTTTGCAGGGACCAGACTGCTACAGCTTCGACGTGGCGGGCATGAACAGTGCCATCGCCGAAAA
This sequence comes from Bacteroides fragilis, assembly GCA_963630065.1. Lineage (GTDB taxonomy): Bacteria > Bacteroidota > Bacteroidia > Bacteroidales > Bacteroidaceae > Prevotella > Prevotella fragilis_A. Next base: position 42,945 of record CAVGLH010000003.1, read on the forward strand.
CCTCTCCGACAATTTCAACTACATCGGCTTCGCCTGTAGTTTCATCGTGTTCTTCTTCCTTTGGATTTCGTTTGGCAGCATCGAGTTGGCCATGCTCTCCTTCGTCCCGATGGCCGTGAGCTGGCTGTGGATACTGGGCATTATGTCGCTTGCGGGTATGGAATTCAACATCGTCAACATCATCCTCGCCACTTTCATTTTCGGCCAGGGCGACGACTACACCATCTTCATGACCGAGGGGGCAAGCTACGAGTACGCCTACCGCCGCAAGATGCTGGCTTCCTACAAGCATTCCATCATCATCTCGGCCTTGATCATGTTTATCGGCATCGGTACGCTGGTCGTCGCTCGCCATCCCGCCCTCCATTCCCTGGCCGAGGTCACTATTGCGGGCATGTTCTCTGTGGTGCTGATGGCCTATGTGTTCCCCCCGCTCATCTTCCGCTGGTTAGTGAGGGGCAAGGATGGCTTCCGCTTGCGTCCCCTCTCGCTCGTTCCCGTGCTTGTGATGATATGGGCTAGGATGGCGTTTCTTTGGCGCAGAATCACGGGAAAAATCCATGGCGGATTGCCTCGTATCCCAACCGTGAAATTCGAGGAGGAGAATCCTTGGAATGAGGATTTCGAACTACCTTGCTTGGTGGTGGTGCGACAACTCTCACGATGGGACGGGACGCTGTTGAAGGCTGCATTCCAAGGCCGATTGCAGGAGGCTTTTTCCGGTGGTAGAGTGCTGATGATTTCCGGAGAGAAAAATGCTTCAGAAAAGCTTGAAGAGGCTCGGAAGAAAGGATTGGACGTGGTTCCCGTGGTGCTTCATGGCACAGATGTGGTGTTGCCCGACAGCAGTCCTGCTGTGTATGGAGGAAGGGTAACGCTGAGTATTGGACGTCGAATTCCCGGTTCAGAACTTTGGGATAAGAACAACACTGATGAGGCCTTGGCCGAGATGCGTAAAATCTTGGACCATGACTATGCTGAGGTGGCCGCACGCAAGGAAGATTCTCATTACTTCCACGGCCTGGTGCTCGACCGCTACCGCTACAAGGGCACGGAAGTCTACGCCGAAGTGTCGAAACGCCTGAGGCGAACGAACGATTACGCCGATAGGATTGACAAGCCCGGGAAGGTAGGCCGAATGGCATTGGACAACGAGGGATGTGGAGAATTCGCCCTGCTCTATGCCTTGGTTCATCGGGACGTGGAGGTGGAAGTCTACGAGCCCGATGCCGAGAAAGCAGCCTTGCTGCGCTATTGCGCCGAGGGAGTAGCGGGGAATTTAAAAGTTGTCAAGAATGTTGGATATTGAATTGTACGATTATAAAAAATGAATAATATGAAAGAACAAATTAGACAAAAACTGGAGGAAGTGTTGCCTCTGGTAGACTTAGACACCGATTTCCTCTTCCAGGAACTCGACTCGCTGGGAATCACCACTGTGCTGATGACGCTATCCGACATGTATGGGGTGGAACTGAACCACGCCGACGTGACCCCCCGAAACTTCAAGTCGCTCGACAGTCTTGTGGAAATGGTGAAAACGAAAGTCGAGGCCAAAGGCTGAAGCATTGAAAACATGGTGAAATACCGGTAAATCATGATGAAAATAGAGGAAAAAATCCGAGAGAATGCAGAGACATATTCCGATACTCCCGCCATTATCGCATCCGATCAGACGCTGACATACAGACAATTGCATGAGGCCGTGGCCAGAAGGGCAGAGCAGATGGGGGAGATGAAGGGGTGTCTCGTGCCCTTGGTGGCTTCGCCCACTACAGACTTTCTCGTAGACTATTTCGCCCTTCATCTTGTCGATGCAGTGGCCGTGCCATTGGCTCACGACCTTCCCGCCGCCGAACGGGAGAGAATCGTCCGAATCTTTGATGGGGGAACAGCTCCCGCCGGAGTGGCCGACATCCTCTACACCACGGGCACTACGGGACACCCCAAGGCCGTGATGGTGGGCCACGAGGCCATTTGGGCGGATGCCGAGAACCTGGTGGAGGCCCAGTGCTTCCACCACGGTGTGACATACATCATTAACGGTCCGCTCAACCACATCGGCAGTTTGTCAAAGGTTTATCCCACTCTCTATGTGGGCGGCACCATCCGTCTGCTCTCCGGCATGAAGAACTTGGAAGCCTTCTATGGGGCCATCGACCAGTGTCCATGCAAGGCTGCCACATTCCTCGTGCCCGCCAGCATCCGCATGCTCTTGGCTCTCTCCAGTGAAAGACTGGCCTCCTGCGCCCACAAGCTCGACTTCATCGAGACGGGAGCCGCTCCGCTCTCTCTCTCCGACATGGAGAGGCTTTGCACGCTGCTGCCTCATACGCGCCTCTACAACACCTATGCATCCACCGAGACCGGCATCATCGCAACCTACGACTTCAACGGCAGCGAATGCTTGGCTGGCTGTCTGGGCAAGGCGATGACCCATTCCGCCTTCTTCATCACCCCCGACGGACGAGTGGGCTGCCAGGGCAAGACGCTCATGACGGGATACTGGAACGACGAGGAGGCTACGCACCAAGTGCTTCGCAATGGAACGATTCTCACCGCCGACCAAGGGCTCATCGACCCCAGTGGACGATTGAGGCTGCGGGGAAGGGTAGACGACGTGGTGAATGTGGGCGGTTTCAAGGTGGCTCCCACGGAGGTGGAGGATGCCGCAGTCGCCTCGCCCATGGTGAGGGATTGCGTTTGCGTGGCGGCCAGCCATCCCGTGATGGGCACGGTGCTGAAACTTCTGGTGGTGCCTGGTGAGGACTATTGCCGTAAGGCATTGGTGGCGTTTCTGAAGACGAAGCTCGAACCCCACAAGCTCCCCGTGCTGATGGGCGAGGTGGAGTTCGTGCGCCGCACGTTCAATGGAAAAATAGACAGGAAGAGTTACAGATAAGAAAAAAAAGAAATGACTGGAAAAGATTTGACCCAAGGAGGAATGTGGCACAACATCGTGACGTTCGCGCTGCCCTATGTGCTCGCTTATTTCTTGCAGATTCTCTACGGCTTGGCCGACCTTTTCGTGATTGGCCGCTACTGCAGCGTTGACAGTACCACTGCTGTATCCAACGGTGCACAGGTGATGTATTTCTTCACCTGCGTACTGATAGGTTTGGCCATGGGATCTACCGTGTGCGTGGCCCATGCCGTGGGAGCCAAGGACAAGCGGCGCACAGCCAAGGCCATAGGCAATACGGCCACGATGTTTCTCGCCATCAGCGTGGTGCTTGCAGCCGTGCTGCTCCTTTGCCGGGGCAGCATCGTGAGATTGATAGGTACGCCTCCCGAGGCATTGGAGGGAGCGATGGAATATCTGACGGTGTGTTTTCTGGGCATCCCCTTCATCATGGGCTATAATGTGGTTTCTGCCGTGTTCCGAGGGTTGGGCGACTCGAAGAGTCCGATGCTTTTCGTGGCCGTGGCTTGCGTCATCAACATCCTGCTCGACTTCCTCTTCATTGGATTCCTGGGCATGGGCCCCATGGGAGCCGCACTGGGCACCACGATTTCCCAGATGTGCAGTGTGCTGCTGGCGGCGTTTTCCATCCGCAAGCACCTCGACCTGCGCCGCAGCGACTTCAAGCCCCACGGTTTCACCATTAAGAACATCCTGAAGACGGGCGTGCCGATAGCCATGCAAGATGGGTTTGTGCAGATGGGTTTCCTGCTCATCATGGTCATCGCCAACGGTCGTGGCGTGTATGATGCGGCGGCGGTGGGCATTGTGGAAAAGTTTATCGGCTTGGTGTTCATCGTTCCTTCCGCCATGCTCTCCACCGTCTCTGCCATCGCCTCGCAGAACATCGGGGCCTCGCAGCCCGGCAGGGCCCGGCTGGTGATGAAGTATGCCATGGTGGTTACCTCGGTCTATGGCGTGGTGGTAGCGAGTGTGCTCCAGGTGGTGCCCGAGTGGGCTGTGCGCCTGTTCACCGACGATGCCCATGTGGTGGAGATGGGCGGTGTCTATCTGAAGGGTTACGCCTGGGACTGTCTTTTCGCAGGCATCCATTTCTGCTTCAGCGGCTTCTTCACGGCCTGTGGCTACAGCATCATCTCCTTCGCCCACAACCTGGCCTCCATCGTGCTGGCCCGTGTGCCTGGCGTTTACCTGGCCTCCGAACTTTATCCCCACACGCTCTATCCCATGGGTCTGGCTACCTGCCTCGGCTCTGTATTTTCGTGCCTCGTCTGCGTGGTGGCCTATCGGTGGGTGAGTAAGAAGATAGAAAGAAGATTTTTCAAATAGCGGAAATGCGCCGTGGCTCAATGCCAACGGCGCATTTCTCTTATCACTTCCAGGATGAGATTTCTGGCTTTCTCTTCGCCCAACTCGTGGATTTGCTCGGGGCGCAGGGTCTTGATCTGCTCTTGGCAGGGCAGTTCCGTCAATGCTGCCAGGGGCAGGAGCTTGTGGGCCGTCTGGCTGATGCGGTCAAGGGGCAGGGGTGACTGGCAGACGGCAGACTCCAACTCCTGTAGATGCGCCGCAAGTTCTTCGTCTACCATGCGTTGAATCTCCCGCTCCGCCTCCTCGTCGCCATCGGCGAAGGCAAGGATTGAGGCAGATGGAGCGGCTTTTTCCTCTGGATGGTATTCCAGCCCCAGCACCTTGGCCAGCCTCTCCATGCCGAAGGGCTTGAACAGGCAGTCGTCGAAGCCAGCCTCCAGCAGACTGGGCTTGATGCTGTGGTCGTGGGCGGTCATCGCCACCACCTTCATCCCCGTATGGTTGATGTGGGAAACCATCTCTGTTCCGCTCATTTCCGGCATTTCGATGTCCATCAGCATCAGCGATGGACGCTCGTTGTGCAGGATGGTGAGGGCCTCGCCTACGTGGGAGCAGGCAAACACCTGAAAGGAATCTTTCCCTCTGCCTTCTGTCAGTCGGAGAAGCATTTCTTGGAGGAGTTGCAGTTGCAGCTTGTCGTCGTCGAGCAATAGTATTTTTTTGCATTCCATCGTCGGTCTTTCGCTTCTTGCTTCTCGCTCTTTTCTTGCATTTGATAGACTCTTTTCCAAGGGGATGACAACGGTGAACGTCGATCCCTTTCCTGGTGTGGAGCTTACTTGGATTTCTCCCCCCAGAAGGCTCGTCAGTTCCCGGGTGATGGCCAGTCCCAGTCCCGTCCCCTCGATGCCTTGGGCGTTCTCCAGTCGGGTGAAGGGTTGGAACGCTTTCCTTCTCTCCTCGCTGGTCATTCCCTTGCCCGTATCTTTCACGCTCAGGGTGAGCAAGGCTTTCTCTGGAGCTTGGGGAGGAATGTTGATGCCAATTCCTACGGTGATGCTGCCGCAGTCGGTGTATTTGATGGCGTTGCCTAGGAGATTGTCCAGTATCTGCCTGATGCGGAAAGCGTCTCCCTGATACTCTTTCTTCAGCATCGGCGTTTCCTTTTCCTCCAAGGTCATCTTGAGCCCTTTCTCGTCGGCTCGCAGTCTCATGGCCTCTACGCTTTCTCTGGCCAACTGCAGGGGAGAGAAGGGGGCGGAGTGGATTTTCATCTGTCCGTTTTCCAACTGGTGGAAGTCGAGCAACGAGGCTACGAGTTGGGAGAGATGGCGGGCAGACTGCTTGATGTTGTCCAGACAGTCAATGCCCTGCTGCGCATGCACGTAGCGGCCCATCAGGTCGATGAAACCCGAGATGGAGGCTGCCGGAGCCTTGATGTCGTGAGTGATGGTGAGCAGCAGCCGTTCGCGCTGGGCCATTATGCGGCGTGTCTCCTCGTTGGCCGCCTCCAGGTTTTCCCGGTAGATGCGTTCCCTGCGAGCGTCGCACCAGATGCGCCACACCAATACGATGATGGCGGTGATGGCGAGCAGAGTGAGCAGCAGCATCTGGCTCAGCAGGTTCTCTCGCGCTTCCATCGCCTTGCGGATGGCTTGCTGCATGGTGGTGCGTTCCTGCTGGTGCAGGTCGTTGGCGCGCTGGGCAGATTGCAGGGCTAGTTTTGCATTGGCCCTTCTCAGTCTGTCCAGCTTCCGGTCGATGCTGCGCTGGTCGTGGTGGGAGGCGTGCTTTTCCTTTTGTCCTATCTGTTCCAGAATGTCGGCCACGTCCTCTGCCACGTTCACCGGGGTGGTGATGGAGTCTACCACCGCCCTGTCGCTGTCCCTCTTCACGCTCAGCGTCTCGGCGCGCTCTTTGTGGAACACGTCGGCCAGTCGGCGAAGGAATCCTTTCCTTGTCTTCACCACTTCCACCGTGGTGCTCTTTTCCTCGTGGGTCTGCGGCGCCTTGGTATGCACCATGACAGAGTCCTTTCCTGTGTTCAGGTTTTTCGCCTTTTCCTGTAGGAAGTTTTTCCCCTCCTCCTTTCCTTCCAGGGCATCGGAGAGGTTTTTTAGGTTTCTTTGTTCCTCTTGCAGCAGGATAGACATGGTGCTGTCGGTGGCCTCCTTTTGTTGGATATACTGGCGCGAGGCTTCGTTGATGGCGAGGATGCTCTTGGTGTTGCTGTATACGAGGCTGATGGCCAGCACGAGGGTGAAGGCGATGGCGCAGTATCCGGCGGCTACCTTGATTGTGATATAATTCTTGTGCATTGGACTTCTTGTTTGTGATTTCTCTCTGCAAAAATACTGCAAAAAAATGATTGGCGGAAGGGAATGGGGCAAAAACAAGTCAGGAGACCCATAAAATATTCTCATGGGTCTCCTGACTGAAGGAAAGTGACGCGTAATTACTGTTTTATTGAAGGTGGATTTTTATTCAGCCACTACTGAGGTTGCGGTGCTGGCTGGAGCCTGCTTGGTGCTGTCGGCAGGAGCCTTTACTGGAGCCTTCACTGTGGTGTCGGCTGGAGCCACGGTGTCTACAGGTGCTGATGTTCTTACACTTGCCGTGTTGTTGCCGGCGAATACGTTGCTCACTGAAACCATTACCATAGCTGCGATAGCTGCAAATACTAATTTCTTCATAATCGTTTTGTTTTTTAATTGTTAATATTGAATGTTTCTTGTCTGCCATCCAAGGTTGCAATCAGCGTGCCAAAACGAGGTGGGATTTTGTAATTGTTTGATTATCAGTATAAATGATATTCTTATGCAAAATGTTCCCCATTGTGGAAAGTGGGGAATGGTGTGGAAGTGTGTGGAATGTTTCCACACCTTTCCGCAAAAACTTACCATTGAGGAACTGCGGGTTCTTTATTTTCCAAACGCCTTCATTGCGGCTCAACTGTTGTCGCCAGTCCATCTTGCCGACAACTCCACTTACATCCGTTTTGTTTCCAGACAGTGATACGAATTTTAAGTGTTTCGTTTGTTTGGCTCTTATTTTTAACAATTATTTGTTGGAATGGCCAAGCTTTTCGCTGTATTTCTTCAGCTTGTTGTAGATGGTTTTGCGGTCGATGCCCAGCAGTTGGGCTGCCTTGCTCTTGTTGCCCCCTGCAGCTTCCAGGGCGGCGGCGATGCGGTCTTGCTCCGTTTGCTCGTCGTAGAGGGCGGTGGGGAGCCGTGGCTGCTCCTCACGGTTCTGTCCTTGATTGCTTCGGTTCATGCTCAGTTCCAGTTCCGCCGTCCCGATGCGCTTGCCCTTGGCCAGGAGCGTGGCCCGCTTCATCACGTTGTTCATCTCGCGCAGGTTGCCGGGCCAGGGATAGGAGACTATCATCTCGCGCGCCTTCTCGTCGAGGCCCTCTACGTGGCGCCCCAGCTCCTTGTTGGCTTGGCGGATGAAGAGGTCGGCAAAGAGGAAGAGGTCATCGCCGCGGTCTTTCAGGGCAGGCATGAAGATGGTGAATTCGTTGATGCGGTGATAGAGGTCTTCCCGGAAATTGCCCTCCTCCACCTGCCGCGCCAAGTCTTCGTTGGTGGCGCACACCAGGCGGATGTCGATGTCTATCTCCTTGCTGCCGCCCAGCGGACGAATCTTGCGCTCCTGCAGGGCGCGCAGCAGCTGCACCTGTACCTCGTAACTCAGGTTGCCCACCTCGTCGAGGAAGAGTGTGCCGCCGTTGGCCATCTCGAAGGCTCCCTTCTTGTCTTGGTCGGCCCCGGTGAAGGCTCCCTTCTTGTGGCCGAAAAACTCAGACGCAGCCACCTCTCTGGGCACGGCTCCGCAGTCGATGGCGAAAAAGTTTTTTTCTGCCCTAGGGCTCAACTCGTGGATGCGGCGCGCCACATGCTCCTTGCCCGTGCCGCTGGCTCCCAGGATGAGCACCGACATCGGGGTGGGGGCCACCAAAGCCACTAGACCGTAGAGCTTCCGCGAAGCTTCGCTCTCGCCCTCGATGCATTTCGGCACGTCCAGATTGTCAGATGGAGCAGGTTGGGCTGCCTGGCTTTTTCCTTCCTTGCCCTCTGCCTCCGCCTTGTTGACTTCTGCCGCTGCCTGTCCCTTCAAGGCCTCGTGGATTTTTTCCAGGAGCACGTCGGGATGGAAGGGTTTCGCCACATAGTCCGTGGCCCCAGCCTTCATGGCTGTTACCACGTTCTGTATCTCGGCGTAGCTGGTCATCACGATGAAGGGCACTTGTCGTCCCGTCTTCCTCAGCCATCTCAGCAGGAAGATGCCGTCGTGGTCGGGCAGGCGCAGGTCGGAGAGCACCAGCTGGTAGTCTCCTTCACCGTCGCCACACTTTTCACAGGTAGCGATGGCGGCTTTCACGGATCCTACTTTCTCCACGTCGAATCCCTTCTTCCTGAGCCACGTCTGAATCATCGTGCCAAAGGCGATGTCGTCTTCCACAATAAGTATCTTTTCCATATGATTCCAATCTTTTTATCTCTTCAGGCTTGAGTCATTTTTGGGCGCAAAGTTAGTGTAAATATTTGAAATCAGCAAGGGAAAAGAACTTTTATTGTTAAATCTAGCCAAAGATTTTGGCGGTTATCTCATAAAAGTGTACTTTTGCCACGAGTTTTCTGCAAGATGGCTCCAAGTGTGTTTTCGGTGATTTTATTATTTAAAAAACAACAGAGATTATGAAGAAGATAACGATGATGCTGGTGGCACTGCTGATGCTGGTGGCGCAGACTGTGGCGGCAAGCTCGGCCAAGGACTTGATCAATGAGTATAAGGAGAAGGACAAGGCCGACTATACCTATGTCTCTCCCGCCATGATGTTTATCGCCAAGGCGGCTGCCAACAAGTTTGACAAGGACGTGGCCAAGGTGGTGGACAAGCTGACCTGCGTGCGCATCCTCACCCTCGATGCTTGCAAGACCAAGGTGAAGAAGAAATTCAACAAGGCCATCAACGACCTCGACGAGGAGGAGTATCAGCCCCTGGTGATGAAGGACGGCAACTACGACGGTTTTCGCGTCTTGGCCAAGTCCGACGGCGAGGCTCTCTCGGAGGTAGTGCTCCTGAAGGCCGACTACGACCGCTGCACGATGGTGTTGGTGGAGGGCCATGTGGGGCTCGACGACATCCAGAGCCTGGTGAAGAGTACCAAGGTGCTGGGGGATGTGAAGTAAAACGATTGTGCTTGCCTTGGCAAGGCGACAAAAAAACAGCTTGGCAGTAATTTCTTGCCAAGCTTTTTTTCTTGCTGTTATTTTACGGAAATTGCTAATTTTTCGAACTCTTCGCAAAACTCCGTCATTTTATGGTAGAGCAGGTTGCAACCATTGCCGGTCAGCTCCTCGTCGGGTAGGGGACCGCTGTTGATGGCTACGGTGAAGATGTTGGCGGCCACACCGGCACGCACGCCCAAGGGGGCGTTCTCCACCACGATGCCTTCCCATGGCTGCAGGTTGCCTGCCTTCTGCAATCCCATGAGATAAGGGTCTGGATTGGGCTTGCCGCGCTTCACGTCGTAGGCAGTCACGATGTGCGCTTCGTCGAGATAGTCGCCGAAATCGTCGAGCAAGCGCTGGATGAGCGGACGCTGTCCGCTACCCGTCACCACGCCAATCTGCATCCCTGCATCCTTTATCTTCTGCATAATCTCTTTGACACCAGGGAAAATCTCGGCGATAGGCATCGAGTGGAAAATCTCGGTCTTCACGTCGTACATCTTCTGCGCCTCTTCCAATGAGATGTCCTCGCCCTTCTGCTTCTTCACCATCATCTGGATGGTGTCGATGCCGCGGGCTCCCTCGGTGGCGTAGGCATCGGCGGAGGTCATGTGGATGCCGAACCGCTTCATCGACTCCTGCCAGGCTACGGCATGGTGGGGCATACTGTCGTAGAGCACGCCGTCCATATCAAAAAGCACGGCTTTGGGGGTGAATTCCCCAAAGCCGTGGGCTTTCAAGTATTGATTGATTTCTTTATTCATTCTTCAGTCTCTCCTGAATAGCCTTGCTCTCTGCCTCATAACCGGGCTTGTTGAGCAGGGCGAACATGTTCTTCTTGTAAGCCTCCACGCCAGGCTGGTTGAATGGGTTCACTTCCTCCAACAAACCGCTGATACCGCAGGCCTTCTCGAAGAAGTAGATCAACTGACCGAGGTAGTAGGCGTTCAACTCGGGTACGCTCACCAAGATGTTTGGCACGCCACCATCCACGTGAGCCAGGCGAGTACCAAGCTCTGCCATCTTGTTCACCTCGTCCACACGCTTGCCCTCCAGGAAGTTCAAACCGTCGAGGTTCTCGTCGTCGTGTGGGAAGAGCAACTTCTCGTTAGGAGTCTCTACGCTGATCACAG
>CAVGLH010000004.1:0-49736 GCA_963630065.1 Bacteroides fragilis
TTTGTTGCCCAGATACTTATAAAAAATATTAAATTGTAGTGTTGCGGAATTTAGGTATATATAATAGGACAACGATATGAACGATTTTCTGCCACAGCTTAAGAAACTCACCCCCATCACCACCTCCAAGGGCACAAAGACCCTGACGGGAAAGGAGATTTTCTTCATGCTAAAAAGAGGCGACAACGACGCCTACATCGTGCCGGTAGACAAGAAGTTGACCCCCGTTGAGGCAGACTTCCACTACTATACGGGCGACACCTCGCAGCTGCTGAAAAGCCTCGACACCCTCAAGGAAGAGATGGCATTCCAGATATCCTGGGACGACAACGAAAGCAACGACGTGAGTCTAGGCCAGAACCCCCACCTCCTCTATCAGCTCATCAGGTGCAAGAACCTGGTAGACGAGAAGGGAAAATGCATCAGCATTTCTCCCGATACCACCGTAATACAGCTCCTGCTGAAGAAGGACGGCACAACCATTGTGCCCAAGCTCGTGGTTGCAGCGCAGGGAGAAGAGGAAAGCAACGAAGTGGAAAACACACCCAAAAGAAACAAGAAAGAGGGGAACAAGAAAGACGACAAGCAGCACGAACCGAAAGGAATCCTCTTCCTTTCGGACAGTTTCGCACTGTCAGGTTCCACCATCTACCCCATCGCCTCCGTGGGCGACAACTATCGCCAGCTCGGCTATTTCCTCACCCCCTTCGGCGAAGAGATGATGGAGCAATATCTCTCCGTGTTCTTCTCCTTTATCGAGAATGTGCAAGTGGTCTACGAAGACTACACCGTGGAATTTTCCGACAATGACATCATCCCCATCCCGTCTCTCTCCTTCGAGAAAATCGACACCGACAAGACGCTATTCCTGCGCTTGATGGAGTCGGTGAAAGGCCTGCCCCTCGACTTCGTCCAGCAGTTTGACCTCAGCATGGTGGCATCGCTCTCGCTCGAAAAGAAGATCAAGGTGAAGCGACTTGCCCACCTTCCCATGGACGACACCATCGCCTCGCTCAAGAAGGAAATCACATCCTATGCGCCCAACAAGGCGGCACAGAAAGAAGTGTATGTGGAAGACAACCTCTTCATCATCCCCGAGGAGACGGCGGGTCCCTTCCTGCTCCATGCCCTGCCCTCGCTGCTACGCACCTACCAGCTGGTGGGCGCAGAGAAACTGCGCATGTACAAAGTGAAGCCCATTATGCCAAAGCTCAACATCAACCTCTCGTCGGGCATCGACTTCCTGGAGGGAGACGCCACGCTGGAGGTGGAGAACGAGACCTTCACGCTCCAGCAGATTCTCTCGCAATACAACAGCAAGAAATATATCCAGCTCTCCGACGGCAACCGAGCCATCATCGAGGAGGGCTACATGCGCAAGCTGGAGCGCATCTTCAAGCAGAAGAAGGGAAAGGACGGCAAGGTGAAGGTCTCCTTCTTCGACCTGCCGGAGATAGAAGACCTCATCAACGGCCCGCTGGAGGGAGAGGCCTTCAAGCACCACAGGGAGGTGTACGAGGGATTCAACCATCTGGCCGAGGAAAAGCTCAAGACACCGAAGCTCCAAGCCAAGCTGCGCCCCTATCAGGCCGAAGGCATCAAATGGATCAAGTATCTCTACGACAACAATCTGGGAGGATGCCTCGCCGACGACATGGGTCTGGGAAAGACCGTGCAGACCATCGGCGTGCTCACGCTCATCTATCCCAAGGAAAAGAAGCCCACGCTCATCGTGATGCCCCGAAGCCTGCTCTTCAACTGGCAGAACGAGCTGAAGAAATTCGCTCCACAGCTCACCTCCTACACCTTCTATGCCGGCGACCGCAACATGAAGGAGGCGATGAAGAGCCAGGTAATCCTGACCACCTACGCTATTGTGCGCAACGACATCAAGGAGTTTTGTAAGCAAGATTTCCACTACGTGATTCTCGACGAGAGCCAGAACATCAAGAACATGACCACGCAGACCACACAGGCCGCCCTCCTGCTCCATGCCGAGCACCGGCTGGCCCTGAGCGGAACGCCCGTGGAGAACAATCTCTCGGAGCTTTACTCCCTGTTCCGTTTCCTCAACCCCACGATGTTTGGATCGCTCGACGACTTCAACAGCCGCTACGCCGGCCCCATCCAAAAGGACAACGACAAGGACACGCTCTACGCCCTGCGCAAGAAGATATTCCCCTTCATGCTCCGCCGTCTGAAGAAAGACGTGCTGAAAGACCTGCCCGACCGCATCGAGCAAACCCTCTACGTGGAGATGAGCCAAGAGCAGCACGACTTCTATGAGCGCCGCCGACAGTACTACTACACCCAGGTGCGCCAGACCATCGCCACGGAAGGCATACAGAAGTCGCAGTTTGTCATGTTCCAGGCCCTGAACGAGTTGCGACGCATCGCCTCCATCCCCGAGAGCCTGAGCGACGGCCACATCAAGTCGCCCAAGCTCGACCTGCTCGCCGACACCCTGCTGGAGGCCGTGGCCAACGGCCACAAGGTGGTGGTGTTCTTCAACTTCATCGCCGGCATCGAGCAGCTCAGCGACCGCCTTGACCAGAACGGCATCGACTACGCCTGCATGACGGGGTCTACGAGAGACCGCCGCAGCATCGTGGAGCGATTCCAGAACGACCCGCAGTGCATGGTGATGCTGATGACGCTGAAGACGGGAGGCGTGGGACTCAACCTCACCGCCGCCGACACCGTGTTCATCTTCGAGCCATGGTGGAACAAGGCTGCCGAGGAGCAGGCCATCAACCGCCTGCACCGCTTCGGCCAGAAGGCCAAGGTGCTGAGCTACTCGCTCATCACGCAGCAAACCATTGAGGAGAAAATCCAGCTCCTGCAGCAGCAGAAGGCCGAACTCTTCGAGGGACTCATCGGCGCAGACAGCTCTTCGTCAAAGCAACTGTCGGAGGACGACATCAACTTCATTTTGGGATAAGGAATATCAATCACAATACAATCATAACATATGAAACACAGTATATTGTTTATTTGCCTCGGCAACATCTGCCGGTCTCCGGCCGGAGAAGGCATCATGAAGAGCCTGATAAAAAAAGAAGGACTGGAAGACAAGTTTGAAATCGACTCGGCTGGCATCGGGGGATGGCACATCGGCCAACTGCCCGACAGCCGTATGAGGAAGTGTGGAAGAGAGCACGGCTACGATTTCAGCAGCCGCGCCCGCCAATTCGAGAAGTCAGACTTCAAGAAGTTTGACACCATCGTGGTGATGGACAACGAAAACTACCGGGCCGTCACCTCCATGGCCTCCAGCCAGGCTGACAAGGATAAGGTGGTTCGCATGGCCGACTTCCTCACCAGCCACCGCGAGTACACCACCGTGCCCGACCCATATTATGGCGACTATAGCGACTTCGAGCTGGTAATCACCCTCCTGGAAGATGCCTGCGAAAGTTTGCTAAACCATCTGAAGGCATCTCTCCAAGACTGATCAAAGAGATTGGGGGGCCATCAATAAGGGAACAACAAAGGCAAGACAAACGTCATCACGATGCCTATGATAACCTGCAAGGGCAATCCCACCTTCACATAATCCATAAACGTATACCCACCGGCCTTCATCACCAAGGCGTTGGGAGGCGTGGAGAATGGGGAGGCGAAACACATGCTGGCACCCAGCGTCACGGCGAAGAGGAAGGCATACGGACTCACGCCTACCTGCTGGGCGGCCTCCATGGCGATAGGAGCCATCAGCACAGCCGTGGCGGTATTGCTGATAAACATGGTCATGAAAGAGGTGGTGAAATAGATGCCTGCCAAGAGAACCGTGGGGCCCACAGTCCCGAGACTGTCCACCAAGGTTTGTGAAACCAAGGCCGAAACTCCCGTCTTTTCCAATGCCGTAGACATCGGCATCATCGCAGCAATCAGCACGATGCTCTCCCAGTTGATGGTCTTGTAGGCAGCTTCCACGTTGCGGAAGCATCCGGTAAAGACCGTGAGCAATCCTGCGATGATGACGGCCGTGACGGGAGCCACTGGAATAAAGTCGAACATCATCAGCACAACCATCAAAAGCATGATGAAAGCAGCCACGGGAGCCTTATAGTCGAGGAGCACCTTGTCGGCCGTCTTCTCCGGCTGGCCGAGTACCACCCAGTTGACTGTATCAGAGGAAAGATGGGAGAGATTGGACCACTCGCCCTGCACCAGGAGCACATCGCCCACACGCAACTTGGCGGCTATCAGGTTTTCCGTCAAGTATTTCCCCTCTCGCTTCACGCCCAGCACATTGATGCCAAATACCTTGCGAAGATTGGCATCGCCGATTTTCAGTCCTACGAAGTTGGAAGTAGGCATCACTACGATTTCCGTCAGACCGAGGTCGTAGAAATCAATCTTCACATCCCTCATCTTCTTCAGTCCATAGTCTCTGGCAAAAGCCTTCACCTTCTCGTCCTCCCCCATCACAAAGAGGATGTCGCCCTTGCCAATCACACTGCTGCTCTTGGCCATATTCTGGTTGACATCCTTCACCAATCCGAGTTTCGACTTCTTCTCGTTCCTTATCTCGATGATACTCACGCCGTAGCGTTTCTGGATTTCCAGCTGCTTGAGCGTCTTGCCCACGAGGTCGAACGGTTGGCCGTCCTCGCCTATGGCGACAGAGGTGCGCTTGACAGGCACAATGTAGCGATACAGATTGTCGAGCAACTGATATTCGTCGACAAGATCGTCGAGGGTCTTCGCCTTCTTCTTTTTCTTGCCGTTCTGCTTCTTGCTCAGGAAGAGACGGCTCAGCGGCATGAGCACCACGATGCCGATGGCAATCACGATGACACCCACGGGGAAAAAGGAGAAGAAAGAAAGATGATCGTAACCAGCATCGACCAGAACCTCGTCGATGACAAGGTTGGGAGGCGTACCTATGAGCGTGAGCATTCCGCCAAGGCTTCCGGCAAAGGCGAGCGGCATCAGAAAACGGCTCGACTGCATACCCGAAGAGGCGGCGAGGCTCATGATGATGGGCATCATGAGAGCCACCGTACCCGTATTGCTCACAAAGGCTCCGATGAAAGAGGTGACCAGCATCACCAGCAGAAAGGTGACGGTTTCATTGCCATGCGACAGGGCCATCAACTTGTTGCCCGTCAGCTTGGCGAGTCCCGTCTGCATGATGGCGCCGCCTACCACGAAAAGCCCTATCATCATGATGACGATGGGAGACGAAAAACCGGCCAGGGCCTCGGAGGGCGTGAGCACTCCGCTGACCAAGAGAGCTGCCAGAGCGGTGAGAGCCACTACGTCGGCTCTTATCCTACCCCAAATGAACATGGCAACTGTAACGATTAAAATAATAAGGGTTATTGTCATGCCGTAATATCTATTGAATGGTGATTACTCCAATTTGTAGATTTCGCTCGGTGTCTTCCTTTTCAGAATCTCCAGCTGGAAATCCTTCCCCGCCACGATGCCCTTGCCACGGAGTATCTGCTCCACCGTCTTGCGCGCCAGCTCGGGATGATTGTTCTCCTCGCTCAGATGGCAAAGCCACACGTGGTGCAGGTTGGGAGTGGCATACGCAGCCAGAGCCTCGCCGCAGGCATCGTTGCTCAGATGGCCGTTGGGGCCCAGAATGCGGTCTTTCAGATACTGGGGATAATTCCCCTGCAGGAGCATCTCCACGCTGTGGTTGGCCTCCAGCACCAAGTAGTTGGCCCGGCCGATGAAATCGTGCATATCCTCCGTGATGTGGCCCACATCGGTTATCAGGCAGAAGTTCACTCCACCCTGCTCTATGAAGTAGCCCACATTGTCGGTGCTGTCGTGGGGCACGGCGAAGGGAGTCACTCTGAACTCGCCTGCATTGAAGGAAACTCCATGCTCTATCACATGAGCGAAATCGGGCATAATCTTCTTTCGGACGCAGTAGTTGCGCCCGATACCCAGATGCACCTTGCGGGTTGTGTACACGGGTAGTTTGTAGTCAGTACTCAAGCACCCCACCGACTTCACATGGTCGGCGTGGTCGTGGGTGACGAGGATGTGGCGCACATCCTCCAATTTCAGCCCATAGTTATGGAAGTGCTTCTTGAGCGTTCTGATACCTACTCCTACATCTATCATTATAGAATCCGTCTCAGTGTAAAGATAATAGCAGTTGCCACTACTCCCACTGCCAAAGGATATGAATCTTAGCATTTTAATTTTATTTTTCAATGCAAAGTTAGCAAAAAACTTTTTTATTACAAAGTATTTTACTATCTTTGTGGCAAAATTAAGCAAATAAATAGTTTTTTTAAGAATTGAGCATCATGGTAAAGAATAGGTTTTCTGGCTTGTGGCTGACCTTCATTGGCATCTGCACAGGGCTTTGCGTGCTGGCAGGATGCCAGAACCACGAGGGAAGCAAGGAACAGCTCACAACCGACGTTGACTCCTTCGCCACCCTCTACTTCAACTGGCGGTTCCCGGACGCCTTGAAGTATTGCACTCCCGAGTCGGAGCAATGGATACGCTATGCGGCCAGCAATGTGCACCAGGCCGATGTGGAGAGGTTGAGGAACAAGGGGAAGGATGCCACTGTCGGCATCGACGACATCCAGCTGGGCGATGACGAGACGACGGCCGTTGCCAGCATCACCGTCAGCAACTTCCTGCAGATGGACACCATCGGGCAGGAAGCCCACCTCGTGGAGCAGGCCAGTTTCCAACTCTCCCTGGAGAAAGACCAGGGAAAATGGAAAATCAGAATGGCAAACCTACCGCGAAGTGGAACGAGAAGTCTCGGCTCAGACGCGGATGAATGATGGCCCAATGGTCTTCCTTGGTCTCGTAGGCGGGATTGATGGCCTTCATGCCCATGTCGAAACGCAGCACGAAATAGTCGAAGTTCAGGCGAAGGCCGAGTCCGTAGGCCATTGCTATCTGCTTGTAGAACTCCGACAGCTTGAACTGTCCGCCCGGCTGGTCGGCATAGTCGCGTAGCGTCCATATGTTGCCCGCGTCCAGAAACAAGGCTCCCTCGAACTTCCAGAAGAGCGCCGTGCGGTATTCGGCGTTGAGGTCGAGCTTCAGGTCGCCCGTCTGGTTGATGAAGTCAATCCGCCCGTCGGTTCCCTTGAACTTGCCTGGTCCCAGCTCTCTCACACCCCATCCTCTCACCGAGTTGGCTCCTCCCGAGAAATAACGCTTCTCGAAAGGCAGCACGGTGCTGTTGCCATAAGGATAGGCCATGCCCACACCGGCATGCAGAGCCAAGGCATTACGCTTGTCAAACTGCAACAGGTGGGTGTAGTCCACATCAAACTTGGCATATTGGGCATATGCGATATTAAACAATGTGTACTGCCCTTCCCCATTGGTCTTGAGGGCCGACAACTTGGAAAGACCGTTCAGCAGGTTGCCTGCCGTCTCCAGGTTGACGCGCACAGCGTCCACTCCGTCGTTGTAGGAAAGTCCGAAACCAATCTTCATGATGAAGAGATCCTCGTAATTATACCTCAGGATGGCATTGCGGCTGCTTGCATTGTCGAGATAATCTTCCCGGAAAGTCTTGGAAATCCAGGGCATATACACATAGTTGAGGTCGAGCAGGTCGAAGCGCCAGTTCAAGTGATGATGGGGCTCCGCCCAGCGATAGCGCCATGCCGTAGAGAACACGCGGCGATGGAACTCGGGGCGGTTCTGCAAATTCCAGCTCACCGACAGCTCGCTGCTGGCCGTCTGCCTGCGGCGGAAACTCTTGGAGAGGAAAGGAGCCACAAACCGGGGGAACACCAACTTGCCCGCCACGGAATACTCCGTATAGTTCTTCTGGTCCTGATAGCCCTCCAGGTTGGAGATGGCCTCATAAGCTCCACGCAGTTCGATGCTCAGTTGCTCACTGCCCCTGAACAGATTGCGATTGGTGTACGTGAGCGAGGCGGCGGCACCCAGGTCGCCAGCCGTATTGGTGCCCTCGGGCTGAAAAGCGATGGTGGAAGGCTTGTTGGTGCTTATCTGGATGTCGCAGTCGAGCAAGCGATGCAGCCCCGTGGAATCTGCTACGCTGTCGCCCGGCACCTCCGTAAGGCGCACGTTCGTATATTTCACCGCCTGCAAACGGGCAAAGTTGTTGTACGTGCGCTGCAAGGCTGAGGCGCTGTAGGGTTCGCCCTCCTTCAGTGTCGTGGCGTTGAGCATCACCTGACGGCGCAGGTGGATGCGGTTGCTGTCGTTGCTGAGGAAATTGATGTGGCGCATGTCATAGTGCGGATGGTTGGTCTCCGGGGCGTTGCTGCTGGCCTTGTATTTCATCAGCCTCAAAGTGAGGGCGATGTCTTTCCGCCCTGCTATCGTGTCGGCTGAAAACTGGATGAAATCCTTGTGAAAACGGAAATATCCCTTGTCGGTCAGAATTCCGGCGATGCGCTTGCGCTCGTTGTCGAGCGTCTCCACCGTAAAGCGCATGCCCGGCCTTAGGCGTTGGTTCTCGGGCAGGTCAAGGCGCAAGAGCTCTTGAATGTTATCGTCCTCCACCTCATAGGCCACGCTGCCTATCACAAACGGTTCGCCCGGATGCAGACGGTAGGTGGCATCGAGCTTGCGGCCCCTCACCTTGGTGAAGAGCGACACGCCGGCATGCATATACCCCTGGTTTTGCATGGCCGTGAGCAGGTCGCGGCAAGAAAGCTGCGACTGCACGGAGTCGTAGACGACGGGCTTCCGGGAGAAGGGATTTCGGAAGAGGGAGAAGAGCTTGGGCTTCTCCTTTTGGCGCACATACTGCTTGAGCGCCCTGGCATCATAACCGTCCAGGTCGCTCTCCATTTCCACCTTATTTAATGTATACTCGCCTTCGGGCACATATTTGCTCACCGAACATGCCGCAAAAAACATGGGCAACACGAGAATGTAAATCTGCTTGATACTCAAAATCCGATAGTTTTAAATGCAAAGATAATGTAAATCGGAGACAACACAAAATATTTAGCATTATTTATTTTGTATTGTTGGTATTTTGTGCTACCTTTGCACGCATATTCCACAAAATACAATGATAAGTAAGAACAAAATAAAATTTATCCGTTCGCTCGAACTGAAGAAAAACCGCACCAAAGAGGGACTGTTCGTAGCCGAGGGGCACAAGGTGGTAGGCGACCTGCTTGCCCTTCAACCCGCCCGTCTCATAGTGGCCACCGCCGAATGGATCAAGGGGAAGATACTGGCGCAAGAAACCGAAGTGATAGAGGTAAGCGAGGAAGAGCTGAGGAAGGTGAGTTTCCTGCAGCACCCCCAGCAGGTGATAGGCGTGTTCAGGCAAGCCTCCTCCAGTTTCGGCTTTTCCGACATCGACACCAGCCAGCTGAGCCTCGCCCTCGACGGCGTGCAAGACCCCGGCAACCTGGGCACCATCATCCGCATTGCCGACTGGTTTGGCATCACCCACATCTATTGCAGCCCCGATACCGCCGACGTGTACAACCCCAAGGTGGTGCAGGCCACGATGGGCAGCATAGCCCGGGTAAGAGTGGAATACGGCAACTTGCCGGGAATGGTGGAGTCGCTGCCCGCCGACGTGCCCGTATACGGCACCCTGCTCGACGGCGACAACATCTATCAGCAAACCCTAGAAAACCGCGGGCTCATCGTGATGGGCAACGAGGGCAAAGGCATCTCGCCAGCCCTGGCCGCAAAGGTGAACCGCCGGCTGCTCATCCCCAACTTCCCCGAAGGGAGAGCCACCGCCGACAGCCTCAACGTGGCCATCGCCACGGCCATCGCCTGCGCAGAATTCAGAAGACAGTGGAAATGAAACTCATAAA
Organism: Bacteroides fragilis; assembly: GCA_963630065.1. GTDB lineage: Bacteria > Bacteroidota > Bacteroidia > Bacteroidales > Bacteroidaceae > Prevotella > Prevotella fragilis_A. Next base: position 9,771 of record CAVGLH010000004.1, read on the forward strand.
CAAAGGAGATTCAACAGAATATGGAAACAAATGATTTTCTTAGACAACGCAGCATAACAGCCTGCATGAGAGCTTCCTACGACTTGATGACAGGCCACTGCAAGCAAGTGGTAAAGCATACATGGGCCACCAACTTGCCCTATGCGATGCTTATGGCCACCACCCTGTATTTCACCATCCCCAACGCCGCCCTCCACGACTGGGGAGAGGCCAACCCGTTGCTCTCGTTCGTGGTGCAGACCATCGTCTATCTGAGCACCGTCGTGATGACCTTCGTCTCGCTCTACAGGGCGTTCAGACTCTTCAGGCCCAAGGACAAGAAGAAGGCATCCCATTCCGAAAAGACCTCCAAAGGCACCAATGCACTCGGCATCCTCCGCCACTTGGGCGGCTACATCATGACCTGCTTCCTGGGCGGTCTCATCTGCGGCGTGCTCGCCTGCCTCGCCTTCCTGCCTGCAGGCATCATCGGCACCGCACAGACGTTCTCACAGCTGGGAGCACTGGACGGCGACCCCCTCGGCGTGCCCGCCTATTTCACGCCCCTGCTCCTCTTGGTACTCGTGGCAAGCAGCTTCATCTTCGTATACTTGATGTACTGGCTCTGCATCTCCCTGGCCTACCAATATGGTTCGTACAAGACGATCGACAAGGAGAAGAAAGCCCTCCAGCAAGAAATGAAAAAACCCATATTAGCATAAAAAGAAAGAGATTATGAAACAGACAAGACTACTCTTCATCGACCGCGACGGCACTCTCATCGAGGAGCCGGCCGACGAACAGATAGACAGCTTCGACAAGCTGGTGTTCACCAAGGGCGTGTTCCGCAACCTGGCCTTCATCGCCCAGCATACCGACTACCAGCTCGTGATGGTGAGCAACCAGGACGGACTGGGCACCAGCTCCTTCCCCGAGGACACCTTCTGGCCCGTACACCGCTTCATCATACAGACCCTGGAGAGCGAGGGCATCCACTTCGACAAGCAGTTCATCGACCGCCACTTCCCCGAGGACAATTCGCCGATGCGCAAGCCCGGCACGGGGATGCTCACCGAATACATCGGCAATCCAGCCTACGACCTCGCCAACAGCTACGTGATAGGCGACCGAGAGAGCGATGCCGAGCTGGCCCGGAACCTGGGCTGCAAGAGCCTCATCCTGGGCAAGGACGGCATGGACTGGGACAAAATAGCAGAAATACTCTTCGCCGGCGACCGCATCGCCGAGGTGAAGCGCACCACCAAGGAGACCGACATATATATTAAGGTGAACCTCGACGGCTCGGGCAAGTGCGACATCTCCACCGGTCTCGGCTTCTTCGACCACATGCTGGAGCAGATAGGCAAGCACGGCATGATGGACCTCACCATCCATACCAAGGGCGACCTCCACGTGGACGAGCACCACACCATCGAGGACACGGGCATCGCCCTGGGCGAATGCCTGCTCCAGGCCCTGGGCGACAAGCGGGGCATCGAGCGATACGGCTACTGTCTGCCCATGGACGACTGTCTCTGCCAGGTGGCCTTGGACTTCGGAGGCCGTCCGTGGCTCATCTGGGATGCGGAGTTCCATCGTGAGAAGGTGGGCGAAATGCCCACAGAGATGTTCAAGCACTTCTTCAAGAGCCTGAGCGACGCCGCCAAGATGAACCTCAACATCAAGGCCGAGGGCGAGAACGAGCACCACAAGATTGAAGGCATCTTCAAGGCCTTGGCCCGCTCGCTGAAAATGGCGGTGAAGAGAGACATCTACCACTTCGAACTGCCCAGCTCGAAGGGGATGCTGTAAACAAGCCAAGCCCAGCTTTTCGAAACGTCGAGAAGCCGGGCTTTATTTATATATGAAATTTAAGAGAGATTCTACTTTTTTACCTTTAAGCGACGATTAAAAAATAACTTGGTACAACGAGGGCGCTTAAATTTTCCTTGATTGAATGGTACAGCGAGGGGGCTTAAATCTCTCTTGCTTGAGTGTGGTACAGCGAGGGCGCTGTACCTCCTACAGTCACCCATACTTGCCAGAAAAGTCAATCATAGGAGGTACGGCGCCCCCGCCGTACCACTCAAGCAAGGAATTGTATCTTCGCCCAGGAGAAATGACCCATTTTATTATCCCCCTCTTCTAGAATTTCGTCATAAATTCGATGACGAACTTGTCTTTCTCCGAAGTCTTGGCCACACCCCCGTTGCGATAGAAATACTTTTCGTAGTTGATACGGATGTCGGAGATGAAGGGTTTGGCGAGGCTCAGGGTGACGCCGCCAGTGACACGATGGCGCTTGTAGTCGTTGATTTTCAAGGCTCCAAGCTCAGTGTCGGTGCCCCCATAACGCGTGCCGTCGCTGTGGTCGCTCATGTAGTCATAGCGGGCCAGCGGAGAAACTTTCCTAATGAGGCTCTTCTGGTTGCGCACAGGGATATCGTAGCACACGAACCCGTCGAAGGCATCCACATCGTGGAAGGCATTGTGGCTGTAGTGCTTGTAGAGATACTCGGCCTCAGCGATGAAGCCGCCCTTGTGGAAAGTCAAGCCCGCATCGTACATCGTCACGGTAATGTCCGAAGGCTTCACCTTCTGCGTACTGAGCACGAGGTTCACGTTCGGGAAAAGGAACTGCACCTTGGCGGAATAGTTGATGCCCTTGGTCCAGTAGTTCTTCTGATTGGTAAGGCCGGAGCCATTAAACACACCCGCGTTCACCACGATGGGGATCCCCACGTTCCAGGTGTAGCCTATCTCGGCGCCCACGTCGCGCACGTTGCCCACCTGCTTGGCTATGAAAGAGCGGTTGGCGAAATACTGCTGATGGGGAGAGCGGTGGGCATCAATGGTAAACGGCACACGCTCCTGGCCGATGGTAAACTGGAGCGTCTTCCAGGGCGTGATGCGGGTATAGGCGTCGAGCATCTTGATGCTGCCCTCGTCGCAGAGGTCGATCTCCGCCTTGTAGCTCACCGACGGTGCCACCTTTCCGGCCACATTGATGCGGGCCGTGCGCACCTCGAATCTTCCCTCCCCTTCCTCGGTTTGGTATTCATACTTCGACCGGATGGTTCCGCCAATCTTCATCGTCTTGGTGAAATTCTCATCATCACTTGCCTGTGCAAAGGCCGATGCCGTCATCACGGAGAGCATGGCCATTGTCATCATTTTCTTCTTCATGTCTTTATACCTTATTATATATATGCAGCTTTAGCAGAACTTGCTACAGCAAGCCTTCTGTTTTCGGCTGCAAAATTAAGAAGAAAATATTTCTATAATAAGACACGGATATTACAAAGCGATGAAGAAAATCAACGCTGCGGGAGAATCTCCCGTCTCATGCGGTCCATGAAAGGAGCCACATGCTCGAAATACATCCGATAGCCCTCGCAAAGATAGTTGAGTCCAGGCTCGCCATCCTCCGTCCTGAGCAAGCGGTTTTTCGGGCATTCCCCATTGCAGGCAAAGAGCCACTTGCAACTTTTGCATTTCCCGGGCAGCGCATCAAACTTGTCATGCCCAAACCTGAGCTGGCGGTCGGAATACATCATCTCCATGATGCTCTGCTCCCTAATGTTGCCAAGCCTATACTCGGGATAGACGAAATGGTCGCACGAATAGAGGTCGCCATTATGCTCCAGCACGCCCGCATGCCCACAGTATCGGGCCAGAGAGCAAACGCCTGGAGCCACGCCACACCAGTTGGCCAACGTCGCCTCGAACAGCTGCACGAAGCATTCGCCCACATCCTCCCTGACCCATTCGTCAAACAGGCCGCAAAGGAACTCGCCCCACTGCCTTGGAGCCACCGAATATTCCGTGAGCTCCCCTAGGCGAGAGGCATCCACGACGGGCGTAAACTGGATGAACCTGCAACCCATCTCCTTGAAAAAGCGATAGAACTCCACGGGATGGTCGCCGTTCATCCGGTTGACCACCGCCATGGCGTTCCACTCCACATGGTGACGGTTAAGAGTCTCGATGCCCCTCATCACCTCGTCAAACGTAGGTCCGCCGTTGGCTAGCCTGCGGTAAGCGTCGTGATATTCCCGGGGCCCGTCGATAGAGACCCCTATCAGCCACCCGTTGCGATGGAAAAACTCAGCATACTCGTCGGTGACGAGCGTGCCGTTGGTCTGCAGGCAGTTGTCGATGTTTCTACCGCCCGCATACTTCCGTTGCAGCTCCAGCACCTTCTCGTAATAGCTCACCGGGCGAAGCATCGGCTCGCCTCCGTGCCATGTGAAGAGCACATCCCTCATCGTCTGGCTCTCGATATACTCCTCGACAAACTGCTCCAGCGTCGCATCGTCCATCATGTTGTTGTGCCCATGGGGATAGAGCCTCGCCTTCTCCAAGTAGTAGCAGTACTTGCAGCGCAGATTGCAGGCTGCGCCCACAGGCTTGGCCATCACATAGAGTGGTTTGGCGAAAGGTGATATTGTTGGCATATTCTTGTTCGTTTTTATCGCTTGCAAAAGTACAAAAAAAAGATTTGAGACTAGAGCACTTTTCCGCCCAAAAACTTTGGAGATTACGAGGAAGTAATGATTAAAAAATAAGTTGGTACATTTCTCATGGGCGAGCTACAATTCCTTGCCTGAGTGGTACGGCGGGGGCGCCGTACCTCCTATGATTGCCTTTTCTGGCAAGTATGGGTAGCTGTAGGAGGTACTGCGCCCTCGCTGTACCAATCCAAAGTAACAGCGCCCTCACCGTACCAATCCAAAGTAACAGCCCCTCGCCGTACCAAGCATAAGAGGCGAAGCCCTCTACCCTACCCCCAACAGCTCTACCTCGAACACCAGCGTGGAGCCGCCGGGGATTCCCGGCTGGGAGAACTTGCCATACCCCATCTCGGCAGGGATGTACAGTTCCCACTGGTCGCCTACGTGCATCTGCTGCATCGCCACAATCCATCCCTCTATCAGGTCGCAGAGGCGACAGGCGAAGGGTGTGCCGCCACGGCTGGAATCAAACTTTTTGCCGTTGATGGTCCAGCCCGTGTAATGAGCCGTCACGATGCTGCGCTTGGAAGGCTGGGCACTCTTGGGGTCGCCCTGCTTCAACACCTTATAATATATACCGCGGGGAAGGGCCAGCACGCCCTCTTCCTTCGCCTTTTCCTCCAGCCAACGCTTGTTGGCCTCCACATATTCTCTCTTTGCCATACTCTTAATCTATGTTTTTTATTCTTTCGTGCGGCAAAAATACAAAGAAATATCGAGAATGCAGACAAAAGAAGGGAAAAAAGTGCAACTTGCAGAGTTAAAATAATTTGGTACAGCGAGGGTGCTTGAATCACACTTGAGTGGTACAGCGAGGGTGCTTGAATCACACTTGCTTGAATGGTACAGCGAGGGCGCTGTACCTCCTACAGCCCAAAAAGGCAATCATTAGGAGGTACGGCGCCCCCGCCGTACCACTCAAGCAAGAAATTTTCGCCCCCGCATGTAACACCGCTGTAACACTATCTTCACAAACACGTAACCGCCTTTACACCCTCTCTTTCAAACTATCGTAGTACCTTTGCAGCCGAAAAGAAACGGATGCGGAACAGGCCATCACGTGGCTGGCGCAAACCTCAAAAAAGATTACATAAACTACAAAGTCAGATGAAAGAGAACAAGAAAGCAATCCTGGAACTCCTGAAGAAGAAGAACTCCAAGAAAGAAGGCAAGAAGGATGACAAATTCGAGACCCTGGTACTCAACCTCGCCTTGCAGAAAATCGACAGCGACAACTTCGAGTATGACGGCGAGGCCGTATACACCGCCGACAAGAAGCGCCTCGTCTACTGCATGAGCCACGAAGAGAGCTTCGCCATCCCAGAGGGCGTGGAAATCATCGGCGAGATGGCCTTCCGCGGAAAGAAGACCATCAAGAACGTCATCATCCCCTCCACCGTGAAGGAGATAGAGCACGATGCCTTCTACGACTGCGACCAGCTGGACAACGTCTACGTGCCCGCCAGCGTAAAGGAAGTGAAGAGCTATGCCTTCGCCGAGTGCGACAAGCTGAAGAAGATCACCTTCGCCGGCGTTCCCGACAAACTGAGCCGCCACACCTTCGACGACTGCGACCAGCTGCACGACATCTTCGTTCCCGCCGGCGCAAGCAAGGCCTTCCGCAAGGCCCTACACTTCATCGACGGAGACACCGACTTCCTTGTATTGGAAGTTCCTTCGGATAAGAAAGAGAAGAAAATAGAAACCAAGGCTGAAAAAACAACCGAGGGTAAAAAGGAAAAAGCCTCCAAGCCAAAGAAAGAAAGTCCACAAGCTTAACTGAAATTTCCGTTCAGCAGTGTTGAACGTACATTCAACACTGCTGAACGCACATTCAGAACTGTTGAACGGCCGTTCAGCACTGCTGAACGGAGATTTCTCCTAGGTTTAAGAACTATTCAATATAGACTCCACATAAAATTCCCCCAACACTTCGCACATTATGACCAAAGAAGAAATGATAAAAAAAGCATACGTAGAACGCGACGTGAGCTGGATGTACTTCAACCACCGCATTCTGCAGGAGGCCAAGAAGGAATATGTGCCGCTGCTGGAGCGCCTCTCCTTCCTCGGCATCTACAGCAACAACCTCGACGAGTTCTTCCGTGTACGCGTGGCCTCGCTCAACCGCATGACCGACGGCCATCTGAGCAAGGACGCGGAGCAATCCATCAAGAAGTCGCTCAAAACCATCAACAAGCTCAATGAATCCTATTCGCAAGAATACACTGAGGCGGTGGATACGGTTTTCAGAGAACTGGAAATCCACAAGATTCGCCTTGTCACCGAAAGCCAGCTCAACGACGAACAGAAGGAGTTTCTCACCCAGTTTTTCTACGACAAGCTCAACGGCTCGGTCACTCCCATCTGGCTCTCGGAGATAGACGACCTCACCATCCTGGAGGACAACCGCATCTACCTGATAGTAGAGAAGTCGGAGCTGCCCGACGACGCTGAGAAGGACGGGAAGAAGGTGAAGGACAAAGACATCAAGAAGAAATACGCCGTGGTGAAAGTGCCCGACCGCGTGTTCGGACGATGGGTGAAGATACCGTCGAGCGACGGCTTCGACAACATCATGTATCTCGACGACGTGGTGCGCTACTGCCTGCCCCTGGTGTTCCTCGGATTCAAGCAGAGCACCTACCGCGCCTACAGCTTCAAGTTTACCAAGGACGCCGAGATGGAGATGGACAACGACGCCGACTTCGGCACCATGGAGAAGATAGCCCTCGGCGTGAACAGCCGCAAGAAGGGCGAGGCCGTGCGCGTGATCTACGACCGGGAGATGCCCAAGGAGATGCGCAAGAAACTGCGCGAGCGACTGAACACCAAGGAGTTGGACACCTCGCTCGCCGGCGGCCGGTACCAGAACCATAAGGATCTGATGTCGTTTCCCGACTGCGGCCACAAGGAGCTGAAATACGAGAAATGGGCACCTGTCATGAAGCCCGAATTCCTCTCCAACGAGAGCATCCTCGACCAGATAAGGGAGAAAGACCGCTTCATCCACGTGCCCTACCACAACTTCAACGGCTACATCCGCCTGCTGCGCGAGGCCGCCCTCAAGCCTGAGGTGAAGGCCATCAAGACTACACTCTACCGCCTGGCCAAGGACTCGAAGGTGGTAAAGGCCCTCATCACCGCCGCCCGCAACGGCAAGAAGGTGACCGCCGTGGTGGAGCTGCTGGCCCGATTTGACGAGGAGAGCAACATCAAGTGGAGCAAGCGCATGCAGGAAGAGGGCGTGAACGTCATCTTCGGCGTGGAGGGACTGAAGATCCACTCCAAGCTGCTCTACATCGAGTCGAAGAAGGGCAACATCGCCTGCGTGGGAACGGGCAACTTCCACGAGGGCAACGCCAAAATCTACACCGACTATCTGATGATGACCGCAAGGCCGAAGATCGTGAACGAAGTGGCCAAGGTGTTCGAGTTCATCGACCGCCCCTTCTCCCCCTTCCGCTTCAACGAGCTGCTCGTCTCCCCCAACTCGATGAAGAGCCGCATCCTGCGCATGCTCGACAACGAGATAAAAAACGCCGGCGAGGGCAAGGAGGCCTGGGTGAAGATGAAGATCAACCACATCACCGACACCGACATGGTGGCGAAACTCTACCAAGCCTCGAAGGCTGGCGTGAAAACAGACATCGTGATCCGCGGCAACTGCTCGCTCGTGCCGGGCATCCCGAAGCTGAGCGACAACATCCGCTGCGTGGGCATCATCGACCGATACCTGGAGCACTCGCGCATCCTCATCTTCGCCAACGGCGGCAAGCCCAAATACTTCATCGGATCGGCCGACTGGATGCCACGCAACCTGCTGAACCGCATCGAGGTGCTCGCCCCCGTATACGACGAGGAGATGCAGGCCGACCTGCTGCGCACCGTATCCTACGGCATGAGAGACACCATGAACGGACGCATCGTAGACGGCCACGGCACCAACGAACTGACAGAAGGCGAACCCTTCCGAAGCCAAGAAGAATTATACAAAGCATATCAGATTTAAGAAAATGAACTTAGCATCCATAGACATCGGCTCCAACGGAGCCAGACTCCTCATCAAGAGCTTCAACCCCGGGGCTCTCTGCGAGAACGACCGCATCAAGAAAGTGATGTTCATCCGCATCCCCCTGCGCCTGGGCAAGGACGTGTTCACCCTGGGCAAGGTTTCCAAGGAGCGCGAGAAGATGATGCTCCACATGATGAAGGGCTTCAAGCAATTCATGAAGCTCAACGACGTGGAGCACTTCCGCGCCTGCGCCACATCGGCCATGCGCGATGCGGAGAACGGCAAGAAGGTACTCAAGAAGATAGAGAAGCAGACGGGCATCAAACTGGAAATCATCAAGGGACAGGAGGAGGCACAGCTCCTCTACAACAACCTGGTGGAGAAGACCGACAGCAACGAGGGCAGCTTTACCTACATCGACGTGGGCGGAGGAAGTACCGAGGTGAGCATCATCCACGACGGTGTGCTGGCCGAGAGCTACTCCTACAACATGGGCACGCTGCGCATGCTGAGCGGCAAGGTGACCGCCGAGACGGAGAAGCTCTTCAAGGACAACCTTACCAGATACGCCGAGGAATACGGCAGCATACGCATCATCGGGTCCGGCGGCAACATCAACAAGCTCAACAAGCTGGCCCGCCACGGCAAGAACGATGCCAAGGTGCTCCCACTGGCCGAGCTGAAGCGCCTCTACCAGATGATTCAGCCCCTGAGCATCGAGGAGCGCGAGATTTCATTCAACCTGAAGGAAGACCGCGCCGACGTCATCATCCCCGCCGCCGAGATATTCCTCAAGGCCTGCGAATATCTGAAGTGCGAGAGCATCATGGTGCCCAACATCTCGCTCGCCGACAGCATCGTAGACGGACTTTACGAGAAGATAATCGAGAAAGAGGCAAAATAATTTGTGGTTTAAGATATTTTTCCTTACCTTTGCACTGGAAAAGAAACAAAGATATGAACTCACAGGAAATTATCAACCATTTGGAATCCAAGGGCATCCGCCCCACAGCCAATCGCATCCTGGTTTTGAGGACACTGGCTGGAGCCGACAACCCGCTTAGCCTCGGCCATCTGGAGCAACAGATGGTGACGATGGACAAGTCGAGCATCTTCCGCACGCTCACCCTCTTCCTGGAACACGACGTGGTACACGCCTTCGAAGACGGAAGAGGGGTGCTCAACTATGAGATGTGCGAGGAAGACGGCAAATGCGACCATCACGACGGCCACATCCATTTCTATTGCGAGTCGTGCCAACGATCCTTCTGCATGGACGACATTCATATTCCGAGTTTCGAGTTGCCCGAGGGGTTCTTCCCCCACTCCATTTCCTTCGTGGTAAAAGGGGAATGCCCCGACTGCAGGAATAAGCAACGCATGTAGAATCCAGAAAACAAAGAAAAACTTATGATTGTAAATATGCACGAGGAGGGATCGCTGTTCGGAGAAAGCGAAGTCTCACACACGACAAAAAGCGGCAAGCCAAACACAAGCTACACTTATTACACTTCCAAGGACAAGCGCGAGGAGAGAGAAATCTACGTGCCATCCGCCAAAGAGCGACAGGAAAGCGAGAAACAGATCAACAAGCTCACCCTGAGCGAGATGGACAAACAGTACAGAGTGTGTCTCGAAATGGCCAAGAAATATCACCTTTACCATACCGACGCCGGGGGAAACAAAGTGAGCCCTGCGGAAATCGTCAAGGTGTTCGGAAACGAGAAAATCCTGAAGAAGGACTGGGTGGCATTCTATGCCATTCTCTCAGCCCCCCATAACCTTCCACTCTACGTAAACGACTTGTCCAAGGAAGAACAGGAACTCCTGCAGATGGTCGTCGCCAACCATTATGTCTCCGTACACGATGCCGAGAAGATGCTGCACACAAAGATGACGGAGACAAGAAATTCATACTATTTTTGGGAACAAGAGGAAGTATTGAAAGACAATTATTGCATGCTCTATGAGCTGGTATTGAGCGGAGGGCCGAGAACGCCCCGACGCAATGGGGAAGTCTACCTATGCTTCCGCCAAGATGCACGACTGGATTATTTCCGGACGGTGTATAGAGATCATCTCAGAATGGCCACCACCAATCAGCTGCCCGCTGACATTCCCTTGAAGACCTACCAGGCGGAAAATGAGATTTTCATCAACTTCCCACTCCTCAACGCCCTCTATGATTCCAACCAACTGGAGCTGGGCAAGGCAAAGGTTTCAAACTCATCGGTCAAGAATGTGCAGAAAGTTTGCTCGATGAAAGAGTTCTTCTCAAAGGAGGCAGACAAAGCCGTGCAAAGCCATTACGCCAGCCTCCTGGCCAATTTCTTCACACTGGCAGCTACCGCAACCAAAATATCAAAGGAGAATAAAGTCGAGGACAACATCAAGGCCATCGTCAACGACATGGGAGGCTACCAATACTATCTGGCCCCCATCATGATGCCACACATCAAGGGATTCAGACGCAACGTGATGTTCCTCGAAAGCTATACCAGCGAGATGAGCAAAATCATGCTGGATACCCTAAAGGCATTCGCAAAGGACGGATGGCTGAATATCAACGACTTCATTGTAAAGGTAAGGTCGTATAACGAGAGAGCGGAGCAATATTTCCTTTGGCTCTCGCGAGAGGGCTTCAATGAGCTCACTCTGGAAAACACATATAACGGCCACCGACTCTGGATAAGCAACATCATTACAGAGCTTACCCATCCCTATGTCAAGGCCTACATGTTCATGCTGGCGGCCTTCGGCGTGGTGGAGTTGGCTTATACGGAAAAGCCGCAGATATATGACACCTGCTACTTCGACACCCTGAAATACATCAGGCTCACGAACCTGGGAAAGTATGTGCTGGGCATCAGCCAGACTTATCAGCACAAGAGCATAAAGGAGGGGAAGAAATTCTTTGAGCTGGACGACAGCAGCCTCATCATCAGAACGCTGGAAGAGAACAATCCGTACCTCTCCCTGCTCGGCAACATGGGCAAGGCCATCTCCAAAAAGATGTACAAGGTGACCTATGAGAGTTTCCTGGAAGGTTGCAACAACCTGGAGGACATCAACAACAAGATAGAAATGTTCACCAACTATATCTGCCAAGATCCGCCAGCCAACTGGAAAGTGTTTTTCGAGACTCTCAAGAAACGGTGCAAACCTGTCACAACTCCCAAGAAAGAATATATTATGATTCTCATTCCGGCAAGCGAAAAGGAACTTCAGCAAATCATCCTCAACGACCCGCTGATTCGCAAGTACACCCTCAGGGCCGAAGGTCTCCACCTGCTGATAGAAAAAAACTACCGCACGCAGGTTTACGACGCATTCAAGAAATATGGCTACTTGCTATAGAGACGGTAAAAAAAACAAACCGGTACAAATCACATATGCACGATGTGTGACTTGTACCGATTTTTTATTTATCCTTGTGCGAAGAGAAGATTAGTTGTTTGTGCTACCTCCCACAATATCAAGCAATTCATTGGTAATGGCCTGTTGACGACTCTTGTTGTACTGCAAGTTGAGCGTACGAAGCAGTTCGTCGGCATTGTCCGTGGCGGTCTGCATGGCCACCATGCGGGCGGCATGCTCGCTGGCCTGGCTGTCGAGCAAGGCTGTGTACACCATCAAGTTGAGCAACTTGGGAATCAAAGCCCTGAGCACAGTCTCCAAGTCGGGTTCTACGATGAAGTCATCGTTGAGCGGCTTGGCCTCCTCGGTCTGCTTCTTTTCATCGGCCTCACGCTTCTTGCGAAGATACTCCTGCGCCTTGGCAGTGGCCACGTTCGAGGTGAGGTCGCGGTCGTTGTCCTGTCCGATGGCCTCGGTGCTGAGATCGATGGGCAGGAAAGTCTTGCGAGTGAGAATCTGCGAGCCTGCACTCTTGAAGTGATGGTAGATCATCTCCACCTTGTCCAAGGTGCCGGCCACATACTCCCGAATCAGACCATGGGCTATCTCGGCGCAGTCGGCAGCGTTGGGCTTGTCGGCCAGCTCCGTAAAGTTGCCGGCCACCTTCAATCCCAGTTTCTGCGCTTTCTCTGCCGCCTTTCGCCCGATGGGGTAAACCGTGATGTCGTCAATGCCTTGAGCCTTATACTCGTCGACAACCTGCATCATCATCTTGATGACGTTGGAATTGAATCCACCGCAGAGCGAACTGTTGGAGCTATACACCAGGAGAGCCACCTTCCGGGTCTCACCATGCCCCATCTGGAGCAAGCGGTCCACCTGCGGTGTGCTCACCAAGAAACTCTTGAGGATGTGCTCCAGCATATTCTCGTAGGGCAGCATATTCTGTATCGCCACCTGCGCATGATGCAACTTGCTCGAAGCCACCATCTTCATGGCACTCGTAATCTTACGGGTGCCGTTGACGCTGGCTATACGAGTCTTGATCTCTTTTAACGACGGCATAGGCTATTACGCTTTATATTGTCCTGCAACATTGGCCATGGTCGCCTCGATCACCTTGACGGCATCGTCGGTGAGCTGGCCGCTGGCCAAAGTATCGATAGTGTCGGCATGCTGGCTGCGCATGGCGTCGAGGAACTGGTCCTGGCACTCACGCACCTTGTCCATAGGCACATCGTGCATCAGTCCATGCACACCACAATAGAGAATGGCCACCTGCTCGCCCACCGGCATTGGCTGGTACTGAGGCTGAATCAAGAGCTTGTCGTTCTTGCGGCCTCGGTCGAGCGTCATGGCGGTCACGGCATCCATATCGCTGGAGAACTTGGAGAACGACTCCAGCTCGCGATACTGTGCCATATCAATCTTCAAGGTACCTGCCACCTTCTTCATACTCTTGATCTGGGCGGAACCACCTACACGGGATACGGAGATACCCACGTTGATAGCCGGGCGGAAACCCTGGTTGAAGAGGTCGGTCTCCAAGAAGATCTGACCGTCGGTGATGGAAATCACGTTGGTAGGAATGTAGGCGGAAACGTCGCCGGCCTGCGTCTCAATGATAGGCAGAGCCGTCAAGGATCCACCACCCCTCACATGACCCTTCATGCACTCTGGCAGGTCGTTCATCTGCTCGGCCACCTCCTGCTGGTCGTTGATGCGCGCTGCGCGCTCCAACAAGCGGGAGTGGAGATAGAACACATCGCCAGGGTAAGCCTCACGTCCGGACGGACGGCGAAGAATCAAGGAAACCTCACGATAGGCCACAGCCTGCTTGCTCAAGTCGTCGTATACCACGAGAGCGGAATAGCCACGGTCGCGGAAATACTCGCCGATGGCTGCACCTGCGAAAGGTGCATAGTACTGCATAGCGGCAGGGTCGGCAGCGGTGGCACTCACGATGATGGTGTATGGCAGGGCGCCATGCTCCTTCAGGTTCTGCACCAGGGCAGCCACGGTAGAAGCCTTCTGGCCGATGGCCACATAAATACAATACACAGGCTTGCCTGCCTCGTAGAAACTCTTCTGGTTGATGATGGTATCTACGGCGATGGCCGTCTTGCCCGTCTGGCGGTCGCCGATGATAAGCTCACGCTGACCGCGGCCGATAGGAATCATCGAGTCTACAGCCTTCAAACCCGTCTGCAAAGGTTCCTTCACCGGCTGACGGTAAATCACGCCAGGAGCCTTGCGGTCCAAAGGCATCTCGAACGACTCCGAGAGGTCGATGTCGCCGAGGCCGTCGATGGCCTCGCCCAGAGGGTTTACAACACGTCCGAGGAAGTTGTCATTCACTCGGATGGAAGCGATGCGGTGCGTGCGCTTCACGCTCTGCCCCTCCTTGATGCCAGCCGTAGGACCCAAGAGGACGCAACCCACGTTGTCTTCCTCCAAGTTCATGACGATAGCCATCGTGCCGTTCTCAAACTCAAGGAGCTCGTTGGCCTCAGCATTTCGAAGACCGTAGATACGAGCCACGCCATCGCTGACGGTGAGCACGGTGCCTACCTCGTCAAACTGCTCAGAGCCATTCACCTCCTGGAGCTGCTTCTGAAGTACTTCAGACACTTCACTTGGTTTAATTTTATCTGACATTGTTTTGTTACTTTTTTATTTTTGTTACTTTTTGAGCTGTGTCAGGATGGCATTGAGCTTCGTCTTGACGCTCGCATCCATCCTGTAAGTATCATACTCAAGTATGAATCCACCGATGATGTCGGGGTTCACCTCAGTCTTGAACTCCACAGTGCCTTGCGTTCTCTGCTCCACCATCTTGCGCATCTTCGCCTCGGTATCGGGGCTGACGGCGGTGGCGGTGGTCAGTTTACCGCGGATGATGTTCTTCTGTTTCCTGTAAAGAGTGATATACGAAGCAGCCATGAATTGCAGGGTGCTCTCCCTATCCTCCTTCAGAACGAGAGCCACGAACTTCTGGCTCAGCCCGGAAGGCTTGGCGCCCAGGGCCGTGACGAGAAGTTTTTGTTTCTTGTCCTTGGAGAGCATAGGATTGTCTATCGTAAATCTCAGTTCAGGCACGTCGATGTAGCTCTTGTAGAGCGTCTGCATCTCCTGGTAGACCTGATCTTCGAGCTTCGTGTCCAAGGCCGCCTTGATGAGGGCCCGGGCATAGCGCACCGATATTACACCTATATCCATAAGCCTTACTGTTTGTTATCAGAAGAAACCTCGTCCAGCAGTCGATTTATCATATCCATCTGCGCCTTGTCGGAGGAGAGCTTTTCCTTGAGCACCTTCTCGGCCACCTGTACGGAAAGCTCGGCCACCTGTGAACGGATGTCGCGAATGGCGTTCTGCTTCTCCGTCTCTATCTGGGCCTTGGCCTCCGATAGCAGTCGGGCACCTTCCTCGCGAGCCTTGTCCTGGGCTTTGCCTACGATGGCATCGCGAGTCTCGGCTGCCTCCTTTAGGATGGCAGCCTGCTTCTCGCGAGCTTCCTGCAGAATGGATTCACTTTCTTTTTGGATATTGGCAAGCTTCTCGTTGGCCTCGTGGGCTTTCCTCAGGCTCTCGTCGATGTAGGCCTTGCGACCGTTCACCATCTTGACGATAGCCGGGAATCCCGCCTTGGCGAGGATGACAAACACGATGAGGAACACCACGGTCATCCAGAAAAGCAAGCCAGCTGCCGGCATTAATAAATCCATATATACTGGTTAAAGTTTTACTTAAACGATATTATTACTTAAACTCTTTATGCTTCTGCCTCCCCGTGGGGGGGGGCAGGACTACATAACGATGGCCAAGATGGCGATGATGACTGCGAAGAAGGCAACACCCTCAACCAAGGCAGCGGCGATGATCATTGAAGAACGAAGGTCGCCCATCTTCTCCGGCTGGCGAGCCATGGCATCCATAGCCTGACCACCAATACGACCTATACCAATACCTGCGCCAATTGCGGCAAGACCTGCGCCTACTGCGGCACCCAACTTTGCAACTTCTGCTGCTAATAAAAGTGATAACATAATCTTAAATTTTTAAGTTGTTAATATTTTCTTGTTAATTATTTTGCGATTTCAGGCTCTGCATGATGCACATGAGCCTGCGAGATGAACACTGCACTCAGCATGGTGAACACCAATGCCTGGATGTAGCTTACCAACACTTCGAGGAGCATCATAAAGGCGCTCATCGCTACACTTACGATTGTCATACCCGTTCCTGCCACATAGTTGGCGATGGCATTCTCACTGATGTGGAACATAATGAAAATGATGGCCGCAAACGACAAGGCGATTGCATGGCCCGCCATCATGTTGGCGAAGAGTCGGATAATCAGAGCCAGCGGTTTCGTGAAGATTCCGAAAAGCTCGATGAATGGCATCAATGGCACGGGCACCTTCAACCAAGTGGGCACCTCGGGCCAGAAGATTTCCTTCCAGTATTCCTTCGTACCCGTGAAATTGGTGATGAGGAACGTCGTCACACCGAAGAAACAGGTGCAGGCGATGTTGCCCGTCAAGTTACCGCCACCAGGAGGGAATGGCACGATGCCCATGATGTTGGCCACGAAGATGAAGAAGAAACAGGTAAGTAGCCATGGGGCGTACTTAGGTGCCTCCTTGCCAAGGGTGGCCTTGATCACGTCGTCATACACCGACATGATGAACATGTGCATGAGTCCCACGAATCCCTTTGGCGCAGGGTCGTCCACCTTGTGCTTCTTGCACCAGCGAGCTGGTATCAACACGCACAAGAGCAAGATGATGGCATCGATGAAGAGCACGCAGGTGGTCTTCGTGATGGAGATGTCGAGGGGCATCACTTCCTCCCCGTCCACCTTTTCCACAATCTTGTTGGGGTTGCTCTGCGACTCACCGCTCTTTATCACCAGGTTGAAGGGGCCGGGACGGTCGCCATTGGCATCCCTCTCCTCGGAGAATTCGCCGCTGGAGAACACATGCCATCCCGTGGTGGTATGGACGATGACTGGCAGATTGATCACTACCGGGTGGTCGCCCACCGTGGTAATATGCCATTCATAAGAATCCTTGATATGACCCCACAATATCTCTTTAACGTCAATGTTTTCCTTGGCCGACACCTGCATAGGAGCCAACGTGAAGAGCAGCATCGCCATCAAGAGGAATTGCTTGAGATGTTTCATATTCTTGTTCTTATTTGTTTAGTTTATTCTTTTTCTCTACCCGAGCGAAGTAGAGGCAGTCGAACACGAGAAGTGCGACATAGTATAGGGCGAAGATGGCCGAAAATCCCAGGATGTTCTGCTTGGAGCAGACCACCACATAGATGAGGAACGTCAACGCTCCGGCCATCATCTTCAGCGCACCGGCCGCCAGGTAAAACTTGGCGAGGTTGGCGGGCGAAGACTTGGCCAAGGAGGCCCAGGCCTCTCCATAAGCAGTACTGGAAACCAACGAGAATATCACGCTCACCACCAGGGGGGTGACCACCTGGCCGATGATGTCGTCACACGAAGCCGACACCCTGCAGGCGAAGAGAACGACAAGCGTAATCGCTGCCGTAATCCAGAGCGAAATCTGCTTGTATTTTATACCCGTCTGCCTGATGCGCTGCAACCGCATCTTCTCTTCTTTTTCCATGTCTTCTTATATTCCTAATACTTTATCAGACTTCCACACAAAGGCTTACTTCGTTTTTCTTGCATTCCACGAATCCGCCCTGAATGTCCAATGCCTGTTTGCCCTGAGAGGTAGTATACTCTACCTTGCCCACCTCCAACGAAGAGATGATAGGTGCGTGGTCTTTCAAAATCTCGAACGAGCCGAGGGTTCCTGGCACCAATACGCTCTCCACCTCGCCTTGGAAGACTACTTTCTCTGGAGAAACTATCTTTAATTTCAGCATAATCCTTGAGTTTTAATGTTAAGTGTTAAGTGTTGAATGTTAAATGAGTCGTGTCAAATCTTGGCATCTAAGTATTCTGATTCTTCACTCTTCGTTCTCCACTCTTCACTTAAAGCAGGATTACCCTTGTGCTGCGGCGAGCAACTTCTTGGCCTTCTCCTTGGCATCCTCGATGGTACCCACGTTGAGGAATGCCTGCTCGGGAAGGTCGTCGACCTCGCCGTCGAGAATGGCATTGAAGCCCTTGATGGTATCCTCGATTGGCACCATCACACCCTTCAGGCCTGTGAACTGCTCGGCGACGGTAAACGGCTGGCTCAGGAAACGCTGCACACGACGTGCGCGGTTCACGGTCAACTTGTCTTCGTCGGAAAGCTCGTCCATACCAAGGATGGCGATGATATCCTGAAGCTCGTTGTAACGCTGCAAAAGCTGCTTCACTCGCTGGGCACAATCATAATGAGCCTTGCCCACGATGAGCGGGTCGAGGATACGAGATGTTGATCCCAGTGGGTCTACGGCAGGATAGATACCAAGAGACGCAATCTTACGGGAAAGCTCAGTGGTGGCATCCAAGTGAGTAAAGGTGGTGGCTGGAGCAGGGTCGGTCAAGTCGTCGGCAGGCACATACACAGCCTGTACTGATGTGATAGAACCGTTCTTGGTAGAGGTGATACGCTCTTGCATCTGTCCCATCTCCGAAGCCAAAGTAGGCTGATAGCCCACGGCGGAAGGCATACGGCCCAGCAAGGCGGAAACCTCAGAACCAGCCTGGGTGAAACGGAAGATGTTGTCGATGAAGAACATGATGTCGGCTGCCTCTCCGTTCTGGCCTCCATGGTCGCGGAATTCCTCGGCCACGGTCAAACCCGAGAGAGCCACCGAGGCACGCGCCCCCGGAGGTTCGTTCATCTGACCATAGACAAGGGTGGCCTGGCTCTTGGCAAGTTCCTCGGGGTCGACGAGCGAGAGATCCCACTTACCTTCCTCCATGGCCTTCTTGAACTTCTCGCCATACTTGATAACGCCAGATTCGAGCATGTCTCGAATCAAGTCGTTACCCTCGCGGGTACGCTCGCCTACACCGGCAAATACGGAGTAACCGTTGTGTCCCTTGGCGATGTTGTTGATCAACTCCATGATGAGCACGGTCTTACCCACACCGGCACCACCGAAAAGACCAATCTTACCACCCTTCATATAAGGTTCGAGCAAGTCGATCACCTTAATACCGGTGGCAAGCATCTCCTTGTGGGTTGACAGCTCGTCAAATTTAGGAGCCTCACGGTGGATAGGATAAGCTCCCTCCATGTTCAGTGGCTCCATACCATCAATAGGATCGCCGATGACATTCATCATACGTCCCTTGATCTGCTCGCCGGCAGGCATCACGATAGGATTGCCCGTAGAGACAACCTCCAAACCGCGCTGCAAGCCATCGGTGTTGTCCATGGCGACACATCTGACCGTATCCTCACCGATGTGCTGCTGCACCTCGATGACGAGGTCTCGACCGTCGGGACGCTTCACCTTCAGAGCCTCATAAATTTTTGGAAGCACTTTCTCTGGATTCTCGCCCTTGGTATCGAAGTAAACATCGATAACCGGACCGATAATCTGCGAAATGCGACCGTTAATTTGTGACATAAGCTTATTAGTTTAAAAGTTATTTATTTAATATCATTACATTCTGCAACCTTTTATGGGTTTGCGCTGCAAAAGTAACAACAAATTGCGAAAACTGCAAATTTAAACGGAGTTTTCTTTTGCTTTTATTCCATATTGAAACATTTTTAATTCCGTTTAAGCCATTTTAAACGTTGTTCCCACAATTTGCTGCTGTAGCCAAGGCTAGATGCTCAACTCGTCGAGCACCTTGATGAGCTTGCGGTCCAAAGGCTTATCCGAGCGAATGGCCTCTGTGAGCGGCACGTACACCACCTCGTTGTTGCGAACGCCAATCATCACATTGCGCTGGCCCTGCATGATGGCCTCGACTGCTCCACAACCCGTGCGGCTAGCAAGGATGCGGTCGCGGGCCGACGGACGACCACCACGCTGCAAGTGGCCGAGGATGGACACTCGCACATCGAACTCGGGGAATTCCTTGCGCACACGGTCGGCATAATAAAGAGCACCACACTTAGGGCTCTCCGACACAATCACGATACAGCTCTTCTTCGACTTGCGGATACCGCGCTCCATGAACTGGGCCAACTGGTCTACGTCGGTGCTGTCTTCAGGGATGATGGCTGCCTCCGCTCCACTGGCGATGGCACTGTTCTGAGCCAAGAAACCAGCATCACGTCCCATCACTTCGATGAAGAATATACGCTCGTGGCTCTGGGCCGTGTCGCGTATGCGGTCTACACACTCCACGATGGTGTTCATCGTAGTGTCATATCCGATGGTGTTATCCGTACCATAAAGGTCGTTATCGATGGTTCCCGGAAGACCTATGCAGCAGATGTCAAACTCGCGTGCAAAATTCATGGCACCAGTCAGCGAACCATTTCCTCCAATGACCACCAATGCGTCAATCTCTTCCTTCTGGATGGTCTCATAAGCCTTTTGTCTACCCTCTGGTGTCATAAAGTCCTTGGAGCGGGCCGTCTTCAGGATAGTGCCGCCCGTTCCGATGATACCGGACACGTTCTCGGTCGTGAAGGACTTGATCTCGTCGTTGATGAGACCATCGTAACCACGGTAAATGGCCTTCACATTGAAACCATTATAAATGGCCGAGCGAGTGACAGCGCGGATGGCTGCGTTCATACCTGGAGCATCTCCTCCTGATGTAAGAATACCTATTGTCTTAATCTTTGCCATAACTATATACCTTAATTATAATGTTAGTTAATATGTTTCTGAAAGTAACTAATGTGTTTTCCGCTTCTACTTGTAGTTTGCCGGGGCATTTCCCCTTTTTCCGTGTTTAAATAATCATGTTTACGGTTCCCGCCACAAACGTATGGGAGAGCCAAAGAATGGCAAGTCCTGCCACTCCACCTACCAACGCCTTCCATCCAACGTTGCGGAAGAACCAGCCCAAGCGCATGTGCTCCATCTTCAAGAGAGCCAAGCCGCTCATCGTTCCCACACCCAGCACATTGCCTCCGGCCATCACGCAATAGGCAATGACCGACCAATAAAGACCATTGGTATTGTAGTCGGTAAGGACATCGCAGACAGGATTGCCTGCTCCTACCACATCGTGAAGAGAGAAGAAGCTCATAGCCGTAGCAAAATTGTCGAGCACCGTGCTCAACACGCCAGCCATAACCCCCTGAATCCAAACGCCAGGCTTGGAACCATCCGTTCCCAGCCAGCCATTGATCTCCGCAAAGACACCCGTCTCCTTCACCACGCCCAGCGAAAGCATGATGCCAAGCACAAAAAGAGCCAGCTGAACGCTTCCATATTGCAAGACTCTGGGAGTGCGGCGCTCGGCCATGGCATCCATGTTCATCAACTTACGGTTAAATATCTCGTTGACAATCCAAAGAACGGCCAACACGCACAAAGCACCTAGAAACGGACTGAGCTTGGTGAGATTGTGGAACGTAGGGATAAACCAAAGCCCGCCAATGCCGACAAAGAGCATCACAAGACGCTGGCCCACGTTCAGGCAAGTGTCGTCGCCGCGATAAGGCATCACAATCCATTCCGTCTCCACCCTTTCCGGCAGCATGCGCTGCAACAAGAAAGTAGGAACAAGCCAAGCCGCCAGACACGGCAAAAAGAGGGAGCAAGAGAAAGCCGTAGCCGTAACAGCTCCCAAGTTCCACAAGACAAGCCCTTCGGGATTGCCTATCACCGTGAGCGCACCGCCACAATTGGCCGCCAACAAGATAGCGCTGCCATAAATCATGCGCTGCCTGCGGTTGGGAATCACCCCGTGCATGACTGTAAGCATCATCACGGTTGTGGTGAGATTGTCGAGATTGGCAGATATTACGAAAGTAACGAGTGCCAGCACCCAAAGCATCTTCTTGCTGTTTCGCGTGCGCAGCAGTTGCCTGACAAAATCAAAACATCCGTTGTTGTCCAGCACCTGGACGATGGTCATCGTACTGAGCAGGAAGAGCACTATCTCTGCAGCCTTACCCACATATGGAACGAAGATGCTGCGGGCTATGAAATACTTCACATTGGTGCTTGTGGGGTCTACCTCGTTCCATAAGCCCATGTTGAGAAAACGAGAATAATCGGAAGAATGCTCGCTGGTGACAAAGTCCATACCAAAACATATATAGAGAACCCATCCCGCAGCAGCCGCGAATATGGCTACAGCAGCACGGTTCACCTTGGTGACATTCTCCGTTGCTATGAGAATATACGCCAAAACCAATATGCCTAAGATGACAAGCGTCATAATTCTCTATATTTATTCACATTTTGCCGCAAAGGTAAGAAAATATTTGATACGACAAACATTTTGACCAGTTTTTTTTAATAGCTTTAACGTTTTAATATAAATGCTACAAGGATTTTCGGAAGAAAAAGAGCACCAATAGATAGTTAAATATACTTAACAAAAAGCAAAAACAAGAAGAAAAGGTGCTGTAATTCACTGAAAATGTGTAATTTTGCGCCCGATTTACACAATTCACATAAAGTCTAACTTTATTAATTTTTAAATTTTAATTATTTTTTATGTCAGATTTAAAGAACGTAAAGCCATTGGATGACTTCAATTGGGACGAGTTTGAGAATGGCTCAAGCGCAAACGTCAGCAAGACAGACCTCGAGAAGGCCTATGACGAAACTCTTAACAAGGTGACAGAGCACCAGGTTGTAGAGGGTACCGTAATCTCTGTAGACAAGAAAGAGGTTATCGTAAACATCGGTTACAAGAGCGATGGTATCATCCCTGCATCTGAATTCCGTTACAACCCAGACCTCAAGGTTGGCGACAAGGTTGAGGTTTATGTAGAGAACCAGGAGGACGTAAAGGGCCAGTTGGTACTCTCTCACAAGAAGGCTCGCCTCAGCAAGAGCTGGGAGCGCGTTAACGCTGCTCTCGAAAACGAGGAGGTTATCCAGGGTTACATCAAGTGCCGCACTAAGGGTGGTATGATTGTTGACGTATTCGGTATCGAAGCTTTCTTGCCAGGAAGCCAGATTGACGTTCATCCTATACGCGACTACGATGTGTTCGTAGGCAAGACTATGGAGTTCAAGGTTGTGAAAATCAACCAGGAGTTCCGCAATGTTGTTGTTTCCCACAAGGCTCTCATCGAGCAGGAGTTGGAGGCACAGCGCAAAGAAATTATCTCTAAGCTCGAGAAGGGCCAGATCCTCGAGGGTACAGTTAAGAATATCACTACTTACGGTGTATTCGTTGACCTCGGCGGCGTAGACGGATTGATTCACATCACAGACCTCTCTTGGGGCCGCGTAAGCGATCCTCACGAGGTTGTTGCTCTCGACCAGAAGATTAACGTCGTAATCCTCGACTTCGATGAGGAGAAGAAGCGTATCGCTCTTGGCTTGAAGCAGCTCACTCCTCACCCATGGGATGCTCTCGACGAGAACTTGAAGGTGGGCGACCACGTGAAGGGTAAGGTAGTCGTTATGGCTGATTATGGTGCATTCGTTGAGATTGCTCCTGGTGTAGAAGGTCTCATCCACGTATCTGAGATGTCTTGGAGCCAGCACTTGCGTTCAGCTCAGGACTTCATGAAGGTAGGCGACGAGGTAGAGGCTGTCATCTTGACTCTCGACCGCGCAGAGCGCAAGATGAGCCTTGGCATCAAGCAGCTCAAGGAAGACCCATGGGAGGCTATCGAGGTGAAGTATCCCGTTGGCAGCAAGCACACTGCCAAGGTACGCAACTTCACTAACTTCGGTATCTTCGTAGAGCTCGAGGAAGGTGTTGACGGTTTGATTCACATCTCTGACCTCTCTTGGACTAAGAAGGTTAAGCATCCTTCAGAGTTCACTTCAGTAGGTGCTTCTATCGACGTTGTAGTTCTCGAAATCGACAAGGAGAACCGTCGTTTGAGCCTCGGCCACAAGCAGTTGGAGAAGAACCCATGGGATGAGTACGAGAACATCTACACTCCAGGCTCTGTACACGAGGGAACAATCACTGAGATGATGGACAAGGGCGCAGTTATCGCTCTCGCCGAGGGTGGCGAAGGCTTCGCTACTCCTAAGCACCTCATCAAGGAGAATGGTTCACAGGCCAAGAAGGGCGAGACTCTCGACTTCAAGGTTATCGAGTTTGTTAAGGAGACAAAGCGCATCATCCTCTCTCACTCTCGTACATTCGAGGAGGGAAAGGACGAGCCTATCTCTAAGCCAAGCCACAAGCGTGGTGGCAATGGTGGCCGCAAGAACGATGCTCCTGCTATCAACAACGTGGCAGCTGGTACATCTCTCGGCGATATCGACGCTCTCGCTAAGTTGAAGGCACAGATGGAGGGCAAGGCTTAATCAAGCACCAACTCTATCAGAAAACATAAAACAAGAAGGACTGGTTCTTTTATGGAGCCAGTCCTTTTTTTTATTGTCGCAAAAAACCAGGAAGCAAAAAGTACTTCACACTACACCATTCTTATATAAGAAACGGAATCTGAAGCTCTTCCATGGGTGTAGTATAACCATGACACTACACCCACGTTGCACCAATCAAAACAACTGAACATCAGACGATTCCAGAGATTTGGTGTAGTGTGTAGTCTAAATCATTAAATACGTTTCTCCACACATCCAACTCCATACCATGTTACGATTGCCTTACCTTGTGCCGTAAAATGTCCAGCAAGGGCAGTTTTTCGCCCCAACCTGGGCAGTATATTGCCCATTCAAGGCAGAAACTGCTACATCCTATCCCAATTTCTACCTTGCATGTTTTATTAGTGCAATCATGCGTGCAGCTATAATCAACCATGCCACAAAAAAAAGATTGCATTGAAGGAACAAGAATTATTCCATTCAATGCAATCTTCAACTTTAAAACTAGAGGCTAGAATAAATTCCAGCGTTGGTTTTTACTTCACCTTTGCAACAATAGCCTTGAAAGCCTCTGGGCTGTTTACAGCGAGGTCGGCGAGAACCTTACGATTAATCTCGATGCCAGCCTTGTGAAGAGCACCCATCAACTGACTGTAGCTCAAACCCTCGATACGGGCAGCTGCGTTGATACGCTGAATCCACAATGCGCGGAAAGAGCGCTTCTTGTTACGACGGTCACGATAAGCGTAGGTAAGACCCTTCTCCCAAGTGTTCTTAGCTACTGTCCATACATTCTTGCGAGCTCCATAGTAACCCTTAGTGAGCTTCAAGATTTTAGTTCTTTTTGCTTTTGATGCAACGTGATTTACTGATCTTGGCATAATTTTCTTCTTTAAAAGTTCGACTAAAAAGTTAACGGTTAACGGAGGCAGAGCAAGTCACGAACCTGCTTCAGGTTTGAGTGGTCTACGAGAGTCTCGCCGAGGAGGTTTCTCTTCTGCTTCTTTGTCTTCTTAGTCAAGATGTGACTGTGATAAGCGTGATGACGCTTGATCTTACCTGTACCGGTGAAACGGAATCTCTTCTTTGCGCCGGAGTTAGTCTTTACTTTTGGCATTTTTACTTTTAATTTTTAATTGTTATTTATTAAATAGCGATGGCAACGCATATACCAGGGCGTTACGCATCTTTTCTTCTATCCTTAAGAGAAGGGGCTGGGGGATTAGTCCTCGTCGTTCTCTGCGAGCTTCTTCAAGGCATCGCCGCCTTTGGCATTGGCAAGCAAGCCAGTCTGCTCAGCCCTTGCCTCGGCCTCTGCATCTGCAGCAGCCTTGGCCTCAGCCTCTCTTTTCTCACGATCCATCTTCTGCTGGCTCTTCTTGGCCACTCCAGCCTTCTTTGGACTCAGATAAAGAAACATTTTCTTTCCTTCCAGCTTAGGCATCTGCTCCACCTTTCCAAACTCTTCCAAGTCGTTGGCAAATCTAAGAAGGAGAACCTCACCCTGTTCCTTAAAGAGGATAGAGCGGCCACGGAAGAACACGTAAGCACGAACCTTATTTCCCTCGTTGAGGAACTCCTGGGCATGCTTGAGCTTGAACTGATAGTCGTGCTCATCCGTCTGAGGTCCAAAACGAATCTCCTTGGTCTCCACTTTCACCTGCTTCTGCTTCATTTCCTTAGCATGCTTTTTCTGCTGGTAAAGGAATTTTGAATAGTCAACAATACGGCAAACTGGCGGTTGCGCATTAGGTGAAATCTCGACCAAGTCAACACCCTGCTGGCGAGCCAAATCAAGTGCTTTACGTGTTGGCATCACTTCCACTCCGCCATCACTCACTACTCTCACTTCACGTACGCGTATCTGTTCGTTTACGCGATACTGATTTTTCATTTTGTCATTTTTCATTAACTATTCTGTATGTTCTTTTTCTGTTTTGATTAAACGGCTGCAAAGTTACAACATTTCTTGGAAACCACCAAATTTTAAAGGGGATATTTTGCAATAAATCCGCAGTTTTCCTACGAAACCTGCGGATTCACCTGATATTCTTGTATTAAATGCCCTATATACATCATATACAGAGCCTTATGCTTTAGTCTTCTGCTGCCTTCAACTGCTCAGCCACCTCGTCATTGATTCGCTGTGCAAACTCTTCCATCTTCATGGTAGCCTGCTCGCCGCCACCCTGCTTGCGCATGGAAACCAAGCCTTCGGCGCTCTCCTTCTCGCCAACGATGACCATGTAGGGCACACGTTTCAACTCGTTGTCGCGAATCTTGCGGCCAATCTTCTCGTTGCGATCGTCAACCAAGGCGCGAACGCCCTGCTTGTCGAGATACTGGCGTACCTTCTGGGCATAGTCGTTGAACTTCTCCGAGATAGGCAGGATAGCCACCTGGTCGGGAGTGAGCCACAATGGGAAATGACCAGCAGTGTGCTCGATGAGTACGGCTGTAAAGCGCTCCAGTGAGCCGAATGGCGCACGGTGAATCATCACAGGAGTCTTCTTGGAGTTGTCCTCGGCGGTATATTCAAGTTTGAAACGCTCCGGCAAGTTGTAATCTACCTGGATGGTACCCAACTGCCAACGACGGCCGATGGCATCCTTCACCATGAAGTCGAGCTTTGGACCATAGAAGGCAGCCTCGCCCACTTCCTCGCGGGTCTCCAATCCTTTTTCCTTACAAGCCTCACGGATAGCATTCTCACTCTCCGCCCAAATCTCCTCAGAGCCGATGTACTTCTCCGTATCCTTGGGGTCATGGAGAGAAATCTGAGCCTCGTAGTTCTCGAAGCCAAAGATGGCGAACACCTTCAGGATTACGTCGATCACATTCTCGAACTCAGCCTTCACCTGGTCTTGGCGAACGAAAATGTGCGCATCGTCCTGAGTAAAGGTACGCACGCGAGTCAATCCGTGCAACTCACCGCTCTTCTCATAGCGGAACACGGTACCGAACTCTCCAATGCGCAAAGGAAGGTCTTTATAGGAACGGGGTTTGCGCGCATACACCTCACAGTGGTGAGGGCAGTTCATAGGCTTCAACATATACTCCTCGTCCTCCTCCGGTGTATGGATGGGCTGGAAAGCATCCTTACCATAGTGGGCATAGTGACCGGATGTGACATAGAGACTCTTGCCGCCGATGCCAGGGGTGATGACCTCCTGGTAATTGTAAGGTTTCTGCAAGCCACGGAGCAGCTCCTGCAGACGGAGGCGCAATGACGTTCCCTTTGGCAGCCAGATGGGCAAGCCCTTGCCCACGCGGTCAGAGAACATGAAGAGTTCCATCTCCTTGCCAATCTTGCGGTGATCACGCTTCTTAGCCTCTTCGAGCATCACGAGATACTCGTCGAGCATCTTCTTCTTGGGGAAAGAGATACCGTAGATACGGGTCATCTGCTCACGCTTGGCATCGCCGCGCCAGAAGGCACCGGCCACGCTTGTAATCTTCACAGCCTTGATCAGCCCCGTATTCAACAGGTGAGGACCACGGCAAAGGTCGGTGAAGTTGCCCTGAGTATATGTGGTGATGGTGCCGTCTTCCAGGTCTTGCTCGATGTGCTCGCACTTGTACTGCTGTCCGTCGGCCTTGAACTCAGCGAGGGCATCAGCCTTTGCCACTTCCTTGCGCACCACGGGTTCGTTCTTCTTGGCGAGTTCCATCATCTTAGCCTCGATCTTCGGGAAATCGTTCTCAGAGATGACCTGACCCTCAGCGGGCATCACGTCATAGAAGAAGCCGCTCTCCACAGCGGGACCGAATCCGAACTGGATGCCGGGGTACAACTCCTGGAGGGCCTCTGCGAGCAGGTGGGCAGAGGTGTGCCAGAATGTATGTTTGCCTTGCTCGTCATCAAACTTGTAAAGCTCCACGTTAGCGTCCTCGTTGATGGGACGGTTCAGCTCCACTGTCTCGCCATTGACACCGCAAGATACAACGTTGCGGGCGAGAGCCGGCGAGATGCTCTCGGCGATTTGTAAGCCAGTTACGCCCTGCTCATACTCACGAACAGATCCGTCTGGGAATGTGATTTTTACCATAACAACTTAGTATTTTTATTTAAATCGCTTGCAAAAGTAATGCTTTTTTGCATACGACGCATATATTTTCACGACTTTTTTTGCTGAGAATAGAATTTTATTGTATTTTTGCAAACAATTTTTAAGATATAAGTAAAACGAACAAGAGCAGACGAGTATGGAAAAGACAAGAATTCTCCTTATTTATACAGGCGGCACCATTGGTATGGGAAAGGATCCGGAGAACGGAGTGTTGGAACCGCTTGACTTCACCCACTTGGTATCGTCCATGCCCGAATTTCAGCTTATCCGCGCCGAAATCGACGTGCGCAAGTTTGACCCGCCCATCGACTCCAGCGACATCGACCCCATGAGATGGGCGGAAATCGTAGGAATCATCAGCAACAACTATGAGGACTATGACGGTTTCGTCATCCTCCACGGCACTGACACGATGGCTTATACAGCCTCCGCCCTGTCGTTCATGTTGGAGAACCTCACGAAGCCCGTCATCCTCACGGGAAGCCAGCTGCCCATCGGCGAGCTGCGCACCGACGGCAAGGAGAACATGATGACCGCCATCGAGCTTGCCTCAATGAAGAGCGCAGACGGGAGACCCTTGGTGCCCGAAGTGTGCATCTTCTTCAATGGCAGGCTGCTGCGCGGCAACCGTTCCTACAAGATGAACGCCGACGGCTTCCACGCCTTCGACTCGTTCAACTATCCCCATCTCTGCGATGTGGGTGTGACCTTCACGTTCCACGACCACCACATCCTGACGCCCGACTATTCCAAGCCCATGGTTCCCCACTTGAAGCTGGACCCCAACGTCATCGTGTTCAGCCTCTTCCCAGGCATCCAGGACACCATCGTTCGGCACGTGTTGGGTTCTCCCTCGCTCAGGGGCATCGTCATGCGGTCTTACGGTTCGGGCAATGCCCCCCATGCTCCCTGGATTATGCGCTTGCTCGACGAGGCAGCCCACCGAGGCGTGAACATCGTCAACATCAGCCAGTGTCTCACGGGCAGTGTGGAGATGGAGAGATACGGAGCGGGATTCCAGTTGAAGCTCGCCCATGTAATCAGCGGCCACGACAGCACAGTGGAGGCTGCCGTCACCAAGCTGATGTATCTGCAAGGAAGGTATTCCGACAACGAGACGGTCAGGAAATACATGGAGCAATCACTTGCCGGAGAGATTTCCGTATAAACCACACAAGATAAAAGACTATAATATGAAGGTGAAACATCTGCTATTCCTCATCACGCTCGTCATTGCGATGACCCTCGGAGGGGTCTGCAAAGCGTCAGCCGCCCATACGCCAAGGCCTGTGGGTCAAACAGCCGAGCCTTCTGGCGAGAGGAAGGACAGACTCACCGCTGTGGTACACCAACAGGATGACCACCAGGAGGCCAGGCTCACAGATGCCTCCAACCTCTACCGGATATGCAACAGTCGCCCGGGGCGGCTCATCCCGTCCTGGAACGTATTTTCCCAAGAAAGAGCCGACAAGCCATCATTTTACTATAACAAGTTTTACGAATCCTTCTTATTGAATTTCCGTGACAGGAAGCGACAGGAGTCCGCTCCCTTCCACTTTGATGTCGCCAGCAGATATTACGTCATTTGCCTGCGGCATCTGGTGTGCTGACAATGGGATAACCATGCCCTTTTCCTAATAGATGAAAACACGCTCAAAAAAAACAGTACACCATTATATAATAGATACAGTAATTTAATAAAAGGATCAAATTATGTCAAATATCAAACACTTAGATATGTGTGCCGACGTGTTGGCACTACCCGAGATAGAAGTAAAGAAAAGTCTGTTCGGTCTCAAGACCACCATCACTTACACCCCCACAGGCAGTCCTGTGAAAGTGAAACAAGGTGAGTATTCACCCGAGATGGGACACCGATGGGAGCTGATTCTCAATGCAGAAGACGATGTGGCAATGGAGCTTCTCAGGAAATACGAGATTACCACCGTCAACATGGGCAAGTACAGGTTGGACGCCTGCGTATCGGAAGACAAGCAGTTCGTCGCCCTACAGTTGCTCCACTTCGCAGACTTTGACTACCAGCCCGCCACTGACGTAAGGGTGTTCAAGGGAGAACTCGCAGAAGCCATCTGTTCTGTTTTATAAGACTTTCATGCGTCTTTAGGCATAAACTTTGTTAAATTCGGAGATTTATCTATCAAAATACTTGACTTATATCAAATTTTTAAGTATCTTTGTACCGAGAAAAGACAAATATAGTCGAACCAACAAAAACCTGAAGACATGAACAGTAATGAAATGAAAATGTATGGTGAGTTTGTAAGCTTAACATCTCCCATCGAAGTGGAAAGTTCCTCCAATGTGCTGGGAGGAGAGATTTGGTATAACTGATTACACACATCATCATTTCGGTTATCAAGATTTTACACTGTTAGCAAGATTTTCTAATAAGTAACAGATGAAGAAAAAGAGGGTGGGCTGAACAAACAGCTCACCCTCCTCTTTTTTATGCGGGCCATTATCCCTGATGCTGGTCGCGCAACAGGTCGTTGACGGTCTTGACGGGGTTGAACGTGCCCAGCGGCACCTCCACGAACACCGTGTTCCAGTCGCTCATGGCACCGTTCCACAGTCCGGGAAGCTCCAGCGCCTTCAGTTCCTTGCCGTTCTTGCTCTTGCTGCTAATGAATCCCGTGCTGGGATCCACATACTTGGGCAGGTCGAAAGCATTGCCCTTGTAGTCCTTGGTGGCGCACACCAGGTCCACGGGGTTGAAATGAGTGCCCTGGGTGAACATCTTCATATACTCCTCGTTGTCTTTGTCTATCTGCGAGCTCTCCAAGATTTGCAGGCTCACGGTTCCATCACTGTTGTGCACGAGGAACGGACCTCCGCCGGGCTCACCCACATTCTTCACCACGCCACAGACACGCATCGGGCGGTTGAGCTTCTTTCTCAGATAGATCACGAGGTCAGCATCCTCCAGCTCCTTGATGTCAGGACGGCGGCAGCACAGGTCGCGCTGCACGAAGCGGATGATTTCCTCCAACTTCTCATGGTTGTAGGCTCCGGAGTCGAGAACATTCAGATACTCAAATGCCTTCTTCTGCAAACTGACGAGAATGCCCGCAATGACCTGCTTGTAAGTAACGGTCTCGCCTTTCAGACGGTCGGGCACCACATTGTCGATGTTCTTGATGAACACCACGTCGGCGTCAATCTCGTTGAGGTTCTCGATCAGCGCACCGTGTCCGCCCGGGCGGAAGAGCAGGCTGCCGTCCTCGTTGCGGAAGGGAGTGTTGTCGGGGTTGGCGGCGATGGTGTCAGTGCTGGGCTTCTGCTCGGAGAAAGAGATGTTGTACTTCACACCGTAGCGTCCGGCATACTTCGCTTCCTTCTCCTCCACCATTTTCTTGAACAGTTCCAGGTGGTCGTGGGAGACGGTGAAGTGGACGTTAGCCTCGCCGTTGCTGCTGGCGTAGAGGGCAGCCTCCACGAGATGCTCCTCCATCGGCGTGCGCACCTCCTCGGGATCCTTGTACTCATGGAACTGGAGCAGTCCC
Organism: Bacteroides fragilis; assembly: GCA_963630065.1. GTDB lineage: Bacteria > Bacteroidota > Bacteroidia > Bacteroidales > Bacteroidaceae > Prevotella > Prevotella fragilis_A. The sequence continues at coordinate 41,605 of CAVGLH010000004.1, forward strand.
TTGGGCAGCTGGCCGTAGTTGAGTCCCTTCTCCTGGAGGAGATTGGCAACGACAGCCTTGTACTTGCCCTCGGCAATCAGTTCCTTGACGCTCTTGCCCTCGTTCTCCTTGCACTTGTTGCAGAGAGCCTTGCGGAAGGCGAACTTCTTGATGTCCTCGAAGAATTGTTTTTCGAAATCGGTCGTAGGTTCGTCATACGGAGCGTCCAGGAAGGCGAAAAGGTTCTTGAACATTCGGCTCGCCGCACCCGATGCAGGCACGAACTTCACCACACGGTGTCCCTCCTTCTTATAGGCATCCCAGGCTGCCTCATAGTTCTTCACTTCGTCTGCCGTGGGGGCAACGATGCCCTTTCCGATGGCAGCCGCACCCTCTAACTTCAAGAAAGGAAAGCCCTCCTTGATCTGCTCCAACTGGCGCTCAATCTGCTGCTCGCTGATGCCGCGAGCCTTGATTTGGTTTAGGTCTTGTTGATTCATAATACCATATTTATGTGATTTATGCTATTAATATGGCACAAATATAGTTATTTTTTCTGATAATGTGAAATTTTTACGCGTTTTTTTGTACCTTTGCATGAAAATTTTAATAAGGAGGCAAGAATATGAACGAAAATTTCACTTTTACACCGGAAGAACGCAAGCAGACACTGCTCATTCTTGACAGGCTGAGGAACGCCGTGGGCGACACCTTCAAGCCCGGTGACGAGACCCACATAAGGGAGGACATCCACCACGCTTTCGAGAACCACCAGATACGCCGGGACGTATTCGGGCTGAACCCCATCCTGCACGCTTTACAGACTGCAGAGATTGCCGTCAGCGAGATAGGTCTGAAGCGCGAGGGCGTAATCGCCATCCTCATGCAGACCAGCGTGCTCGACGGCTACCAGACGCTCGAAGACATCAGGCAGAAGTATGGCGAGAGCGTGGAGCACATCATCGGCGGACTGCTGCGCATCCGCGACCTCTACAAGCGCAACCCCGTAATCGAGAGCGAGAACTTCCGCAACCTGCTCATATCCTTCTCCGAGGACATGCGCGTGATCCTCATCATGATTGCCGACCGCGTGAACGTGATGCGACAGATACGCGACACCGACCAGCTGGAGGCAAAGCACAAGGTGAGCGAGGAGGCGAACTACCTCTACGCACCCCTCGCCCACAAGCTGGGACTCTACAAGTTGAAGAGCGAGCTGGAGGACCTGAGCCTGAAATACCTGGAGCACGACGCCTACTATATGATCAAGGAGAAGCTGAACGCCACCAAGGCATCCCGCGACGCCTACATCGCGCGCTTCATCGGCCCCATCCAACAGAAACTCGACGAGGCAGGACTGAAATACCACATGAAGGGACGCACCAAGAGCATCCACTCCATCTGGCAGAAGATGAAGAAGCAGAACTGCGGCTTCGAGGGCGTGTACGACCTCTTCGCCATCCGCATCATCCTCGACTCACCCAGGGACAAGGAGTACATGCAGTGCTGGCAGGTGTTCGCCCTCATCACCGCCATGTACCAGCCCAACCCCAAGCGTATGCGCGACTGGCTCTCCGTGCCCAAGAGCAACGGCTACGAGAGCCTGCACACCACCGTGCTCGGTCCCGAGAACAAGTGGGTGGAGGTGCAGATACGCACCGAGCGCATGGACGAGATCGCCGAGCACGGACTCGCCGCCCACTGGAGATACAAGGGCATCAAGCAGGGAGAGGGAGGCATCGACGAGTGGCTCGCCAACATCCGCGCAGCCCTGGAGAGCAACGACGACCTGCAGCTCATGGACCAGTTCAAGATGGACCTGAAGGAGGAAGAGGTGTATGTGTTCACCCCCAAGGGCGACCTGCTCAACTTCCCCAAGGGAGCCACCATCCTCGACTTCGCCTACCACATCCACTCGCGCATCGGCAACAACTGCGTGGGAGGAAAGATCAACGGCAGGGCGGTGAGCTTCCGCCAGGAACTGCACTCCGGCGACCAGGTGGAGGTGCTCACCCAGAGCAGCCAGAAGCCCCGCCAGGAATGGCTCAACATCGTGAAGACATCCAAGGCGAAGGCGAAGATACGCCTCGCCCTGAAGGAGACGCAGAAGAAGGACGGACTCATGGCAAAGGAACTGCTGGAGCGACGCTTCAAGAACCGCAAGATGGAGATAGACGAGAGCACCATGGCGCGCATCATCAAGAAGATGGGCTACAAGGAGAACTCAGACTTCTACAAGGAAATCTCCGAGGAGAAACTCGACGTGAACACCGTCATCGAACGGTATATAGAGGAACGCGACCACGACCTCAACGTCACCAACGCCAGCAAGCCCGCCGCCAGCGCCGCCAACTTCGCCTACGAGAACCCCACGGAGGAGATGATGAAGCAGAACGAGGACGTGCTGGTGATTGACGAGAACCTGAAGGGCATCGACTTCGAGCTGTCCCACTGCTGCCACCCCATCTACGGCGACCCCATCTTCGGATTCGTCACCATCAACAAGGGCATCAAGATCCACCGCACCGACTGCCCCAACGCCAAGGAGCTGCGCCGGCGCTTCGGCTACCGCATCGTGAAGGCAAAATGGAGCGGCAAGGGAACGTCGAAGTACGCCATCACCCTGCGCATCATCGGGCACGATGACATCGGCATCGTGAGCAACATCACCAACATCATCTCCAAGGAAGACAAGCTCGTGATGAGAGGCATCAACATCTCCTCGAAGGACGGACTCTTCTCGGGCAACGTCACCGTGATGATCGACGATGCCAGCAAGACCGAGTCGCTCATCAAGAAGCTGAGCACCGTGAAGGGCGTGAAGCAAGTCACGAGAATATAGAAGGAATACCGAACTGTAAAAGGTAAAAAGGCCTTTTTTACCGTTACTTACTTCACGGTGATGTGGAAGCAGCCTTGTTTCACCTCATACTTCACCAGACAGCGACCGCTTTCGCGCATATCGCGCAGCACCTCGCTGAGCACCCATTTCAGGCTGTCATTCCTCACGCTGCGACGAGGTTGCAGGTCTGTCTCCACCGTTTTGTAGCGATTGTAGCAGATGTCGAAGGTGGTTCCGTAGAGGTGGCACGAGTTTTGGGTGGCGTTTCCGTTGTGGGTGCGCAGCCGTTCCACGTCCTCCTTGGTGCGCAGGATGCTGGTTACGATGATCTTGTGCAGGGGAATCCCCTTCATCTGAAGGGAGTCGAAATAAGCCCTGCCGATATCCTGCAGCAGCACTGAGGCACGGGGCACGAGGTAAGGCACGCTGCTCTTCAGGTTGTCAACGTAGAAATAAGGGTTGCTGCCGACGTACACCAGTTCGCCCTTGCGCTTCTCAGCATCGGTGCGGTCCTCCACGGGACTCACTCCATGCTCGTTGGCGGCAAGCAGCTGCACATCGTTCTGGTCGGGGAATGTATTGCCGAAATGAGGCACGGAGAAGATTCTGTGCTTCACCTCCTTGCCGTCGGCATCGAAGAAGGCACTCTGTCCCTCCTTGCCCAACGTGTCCACCACCGCCAATTCCTTCTGCACGCTGTCCTTCCCGCCAGCCGCATCGCCCTCCTCCGCCTTGGCGACGGGGTTCGCCACGCTGGGGAACACCAGCCTCAGCAGCGCCAATGCCAGCACCACCGCCATGAAACCTTTTATGTATCCGTTTTTTGTCAGTTTCTTCTTTTTCATCAGAAAATCACCCTATAATAAATGATTGTTATTTTCAACGGGCAAAAGTAAGAAAAAAACATGAGAAAAACGAGTTATCCGCCATTTTTTATTTCAAGAATACAGATTAAATCATTTTTTCTTTCTCATTTCAAGGATTTTTATTACTTTTGCAGCGTTATATAAATTTTTGGTTATAAACTATTTGGAATAAATACATTGACAGAGAAGCATATAGTACTCGAAGACATCGACCCGTTGATGTTCTACGGCGTTAACAACGCCCACCTGCAGATGGTGAAATCACTCTTTCCCAAGCTGCGCATCGTGGCGCGCGACAACGTGCTGCGACTGCTCGGTGACGAGGAGGAGATGGCGAAGGCCGAGGAGGACATCGAGGCCATGCGCAAGCATATTCTGCGCTACAACACCATCGCCGAGGAGGACATCCTCGACATTGTGAAGGGCAAGAAGACCAAGGCAGATGCCGTGAAGGGCGTGCTGGTGTACAACATCAGCGGGCGCCCCATCAAGAGCCGAAGCGAGAACCAGCAGAGGCTCGTCGACGCCTACGAGAAGAACGACATGGTGTTCGCCGTGGGTCCCGCAGGAACGGGCAAGACCTACCTCAGCATCGCCCTCGCAGTGAAGGCGCTCAAGGAGAAGGTCATCAAGAAGATCATCCTCTCCAGGCCCGCCGTCGAGGCAGGCGAGAAACTGGGCTTCCTGCCGGGCGACATGAAGGACAAGATCGACCCCTACCTGCAGCCGCTCTACGATGCGCTTGAGGACATGATTCCCGCCGTGAAGCTGCAAGACATGATGGAGAAGCGCGTCATCCAGATCGCACCCCTCGCCTTCATGCGCGGAAGGACGCTGAGCGACGCCGTGGTGATCCTCGACGAGGCGCAGAACACCACCTCACAGCAAATCCGCATGTTTCTCACCCGAATGGGAATGAACACCAAGATGATCATCACCGGCGACATCACCCAGATAGACCTGCCCCGCGAGCAGCGCAGCGGACTGAAGGAGGCCCTCAAGGTGCTGGACGGAGTGGAAGGCATCGGCATCGTGAACCTCGGAAAGGAGGACATCGTTCGCCACAAGCTCGTGACACGCATCGTCAATGCCTACGACAGGCACGACAAGGAGAGGAACGGGAACAATAATAGTTAATAGTTGATAGTTAAGAGTTAAGAGTTGACAGTTAATAGTTAATAGTTAAGAGTTAAGAGTTGACAGTTAATAGTTAATAGTTAAGAGTTGATAGTTAATAGGGGCTGCGCCGTACAGCAAGAAAGCCCTATAAACTATAAACTATAAACTATAAACTATAAACTATACCCTGTAAATTGTAAATTTAACAAAGATATGAAAGCATTAACAAAGACAGATTTCCATTTCGATGGACAGAAGAGTGTTTACCACGGCAAAGTGCGTGATGTGTACGACATTAACGACGACATCCTCGTGATGGTCGCTACCGACAGAATCTCGGCGTTCGACGTAGTGTTGCCAAAGGGCATCCCATTCAAGGGACAGGTGCTCAACCAGATTGCAGCCAAGTTCCTGGACACGACTACTGACATCTGTCCCAACTGGAAGCTTGCCACACCCGACCCAATGGTTACCGTGGGTCTGAAGTGCGAGGGTTTCCGCGTGGAGATGATCATCCGCTCCATCCTCACAGGAAGCGCATGGCGCGAGTACAAGAAGGGCTGCCGTGAGATCTGTGGCGTGAAGCTGCCCGAAGGAATGCGTGAGAACGAGCGTTTCCCCGAGCCCATCATCACCCCCACCACCAAGGCAGACGAGGGTCACGACATGAACATCTCCAAGGAGGAAATCATCGCCCAGGGCATCGTTAGTGCAGAGGACTACGCCGTGATGGAGGACTACACCCGCCGCATCTTCAAGCGCGGACAGGAAATCGCCGCCAAGCAGGGACTCATCCTCGTGGACACCAAGTACGAGTTCGGCAAGCGCGACGGCAAGGTCTACCTCATCGACGAGATCCACACCCCCGACTCCAGCCGCTACTTCTACGCCGAGGGCTACGAGGAGAAGTTGGAGAAGGGCGAGCCCCAGCGCCAGCTCTCCAAGGAGTTCGTGCGCCAGTGGCTCATAGAGCATGACTTCATGAACGAGCCGGGCCAGCAGATGCCCGAGATTACCGACGAGTACGCCGAGAGCGTGAGCGACCGCTACATCGAGCTCTACGAGCACATCACCGGCGAGCGCTTCGACAAGGCCACCGAGGAAGGCGACATCGCCGCACGCATCGAGAAGAACGTGAGCGAGTGGCTCGCCATGAGAAAATAAAACCGATAATTAAGAATTAATAATTAAGAATTAATAATGAGGCTTGTGCCCTCCAAGGCGTCTGCCCTAATTCTTAATTATTAATTATTAATTATTAATTACATGACCACCGTGTACAAGCAAGAACAGATCAAGCCCTACGAGGGGCAGGGCGACAAGGGAAAGCTGGTGGAGGAGATGTTCGACAACATCGCCCCCACCTACGACACCCTCAACCACCGCCTCTCATGGGACATCGACAAGGGGTGGCGCAGGAAGGCCATCAGGAAGCTGGCTCCCCACCACCCGCAGACGATGCTCGACATCGCCACGGGCACGGGCGACTTCGCCATCCTCGCCGCCAGGATGCTGCATCCCTCCCAGCTCATCGGAGCCGACATCTCCGAGGGCATGATGGAGATAGGCAGGCGGAAAGTGGAGCGGGAGAACCTGCAGGACGTCATCTCCTTCAGGAAGGAAGACTGTCTGCACCTCTCCTTCGCCGACGATACCTTCGACGCAGTGACCGCCGCCTTCGGCATCCGCAACTTCCAGAACCTCGACCAGGGCCTCAGGGAGATGTGCCGTGTGCTGAAGAAGGGAGGCCACCTCTGCATCGTGGAACTCACCACGCCCGTCAGCTTCCCCATGAAGCAGCTGTTCCACATCTACAGCAACACCGTGCTGCCCATCTACGGAAAGCTCATTTCCAAGGACGGCAGCGCCTACAGCTACCTCAACAAGACCATCGAGGCATTCCCCCAGGGAGAGGTGATGATGGAGGTCTTCAGGAAGGCGGGCTTCGCCAAGGCTGAGTTCAAGCGGCTCACCTTCGGCATCTGCACCATGTATTTCGCAACAAAATAAAAAAGTTCATAGTTGACAGTTTACAGCAGCTGCGCCCATAGCAAGATAGCCCTATAAACTGTAAACTATAAGCTATAAACTAAAAAATGACAAGTATGGACAAGTATGGACTCATAGGCTATCCGCTGGGACACTCCTTCTCCAAGAACTACTTCAACGAGAAGTTCCAGAATGAAGGCATCAACGCCAAGTACATCAATTTCGAGATTCCCAGCATCGAAGACCTGCCCGAGGTGCTGGACTCCAACCCCGAGCTGAAGGGCTTCAACGTCACCATCCCCTACAAGGAGAAGGTGATCAGCTACCTCGACTCCATCAGTCCCGAGGCCAACGCCATCGGGGCAGTCAACGTGGTGAAGGTGGAGCACGTCGGGAACGGCACGGTTCTCAAGGGCTACAACAGCGACGTGATAGGCTTCACGCAGAGCATAGAGCCGTTCATCGAGGCTTGCCACAAGAAGGCGCTCATCCTCGGTACCGGCGGAGCCTCCAAGGCCATCAACTACGGGCTGAAGTCGCTCGGTCTGGAGACCCTCTTCGTGAGCCGCACCCCGCGTCCGGGAGTCATCACCTACGATGACATCACGCCCGACACCGTCAAGGAATACAACGTCATCGTCAACTGCACCCCAGTGGGAATGTATCCCCACGTAGACGAGTGCCCCAAGCTGCCCTACGAGGCGATGGACACCCACACCCTCCTCTACGACCTCATCTACAACCCCGACGAGACCCTCTTCATGAGGAAGGGCAAGGAACACGGTGCCACCGCCAAGAACGGCCTGGAGATGCTCCTGCTGCAAGCCTTCGCCTCCTGGGACTTCTGGCACCAAAATAATTAAGAATTAAAAATTAAGAATTAATAATTAAGCCTCGCGGATGGTATGAAAGAAAATAATGTAATCGCACAAAAAAGCAAAGCCTTTGCCATACGCATCATACGCATGTACCAATGGCTGACTTCGGAAAAGAAAGAATTCTTGCTCAGCAAGCAATGCCTTCGAAGCGGCACAAGCATTGGGGCAAACATTGCCGAAGGCGTAAAAGCCCAAAGCACCAACGATTTCATCGCTAAGCTCCACATATCACTGAAAGAGGCCAACGAGACTGCATATTGGTTAGATTTACTGAAAGAAACAGAATATATAGACACCAAAACGTTTGAGAGTATAAACAACGACTGCATCGAGTTGATCAAATTAATAACTTCAATTTTGAAATCAATTAAAAACAATAACAATATCAATTAAGAATTAAAGAACAAGCAGCAAGGCGCCAGCCAATTCTTAATTCTTAATTATTAATTATTAATTAAA
>CAVGLH010000005.1:0-48270 GCA_963630065.1 Bacteroides fragilis
GTAAACAGCCTGATGGGATTCGGCAGAAAGCTGGCAAACATGAGTGATTTGAAGCGCAAAAGATTCAAAGACGGCATGAAATATCTCGTGAAAAAGCGATAAAATGATACTTTGGTGATACTTTGGTGATACTTCGATGAGACTTCTTGGCATGATTTACAAGAAGTCTCACCTTGTTTATATTATTATCAATCAGCTAATTACGTTACTTTTTAAAGTAAAAGATGATACTTTGATACTTTTTTAGAAAAAACATATCGCCCACGAGTCTGGCTGGCTGCCAGTTTTCCCGAAATGTTCCCAAGATGGGGCGAAATGGATGGGTGATAAAACGATGACAATACAAGAAGCCGAGGCAAAATTTCCAAATGCGCCGTTCTGACTGCTAAAAAGAAATAAAAATGGCATGAAAGCATCACCAACTTTCGTTTTTGTCGTTTCTATTTTGTATTTTTGCGTTCAGATTAAAAATTTCAGTGATGTTCTGAAAATTGACGTGCGTGATTTGCTTGTGAGCAATATCAGGGATTAAAAACTTTCGGGTATGGATATAAAAAATGGACAACATGGCAAATGATATTTTCAAAGCTATAGATACTGACAAACTTTTTCTTGACGTAAAGCAAATAATAGATGAAGGTCGCAGACAAGGTGCTGATGCAATCAGTGCTGTTATTTGTATGACAAACTGGAGAATAGGCAGACGAATCATATTGGAAGAGCAACAAGGAGATGCTCGTGCAGAATACGGCAAAGGCATCATCAACAATCTGTCTGAAAAACTGATTGCTGAATACGGATGCAATAAAAGTATCGCTCCAAGAGACTTGCGTAATTACAGACAGTTCTACCTGACTTTCAAAGATTTTGAGATTTGGTACGCACGCGTACCAAATCTTAATTGGACACATTACCGTTCTTTGCTTCGTGTGCAAAATGAAGATGCCAGAAAATGGTATCTAACGGAAGCCTCTAAGGAACATTGGTCAACACGCACTCTTGATCGCAACATCAACTCACAATACTACTTCCGCTTACTCCAATCTCCCCAAAATGATGCTGTAGTTGCGGAAATGAAAGCAAAGACTGCAGATTACGAAAAAGACAAACTGGAGTTTTTGAAGAACCCGGTTGTGACTGAGTTCTTGGGATTGTCTTCAAATAACGACTTTACAGAAACGAAGTTGGAGTCTGCTATCATAAACCATCTTCAAAAATTCATCATGGAACTGGGTAAAGGCTATGCTTTCGTTGCGCGCCAGCAACTTATCCGCACGGATTTGAAAGATTACTACATCGACCTCGTTTTCTATAACTACATATTGAAGTGTTTTCTGTTGGTTGACCTGAAAACTACAGAAATCACCCATCAGGACATAGGGCAAATGGACATGTACATCCGTATGTACGATGATTTGAAGTGTACAGAGGGGGACAACCCAACAATCGGTTTGCTACTATGTGCTGAAACAAGTAAAGACCTCGCACGTTATAGTATACTTCACGACAACAACCAGTTGTTTGCTGCTAAATATTTGACTTACCTCCCTAAGGAAGAAGATCTTATCGCAGAAATAGAACGACAAAAGGAGTTTTTTGAGTTGCAAGAGAAAGAAAAGAACAAACTTAATAAAATTAGAAAATAATATGGACAAAGCTTATTTCAAAAATATTAGGGAAGAAATAATCAGTAAACTAAAGATGGCTACAAGCAAAATAGACATAGCCATGGCATGGTTTACTAGTAGGGAATTGTTTGAGACTTTGTTGCAATGTTTGCACAAAGGAGTAGAGGTGAATTTGATTTTGTTGGATGATCCGATAAATTGGCAGCCCTATGCTCCTGATTTCAACGATTTTATTGCTGCAGGTGGACGCTTGCGCTTAGCGTTGCCACTCACAGGCTTTTTGCATCATAAGTTTTGCGTCCTGGATTCCTGTCTGGCAATTACCGGCTCTTACAACTGGACTTATTATGCAGAAACTCGTAATTTGGAGAATATCATCATTTCTGATGACCAAAATGTTGTCAGCCAATATGAGCAGGAGTTCGGTAGATTGAAGGAGAAGTTCGCAGCAGTAAGTTCTGCCAAGAGATATGAATGGTCCGATTTGGAATGGTTGCCCAATGTCAATGTGCAAGAGCTTAATAGTGAAATCCATTGTATTTCTGTGGCTAAAAGAATGCCTGTTCATCATGTGATTCAGGCAAACACAGTGGTGAGAGTTGTTGAGAAAAGATTTAATCCTAAGGCGGCTTGCCATATAGGCATTAAGGTGTTGGGAGAGAATGACAAGGAGTTTTTGGCACCTATTATAGAGAAGGGAGCTACTCTGCCCTGTACCGCGGAGAAGCCTTTTGTCAACTATGCTGATGAAAGAGAGGCTTTGCAAGTTGTCTTGATGTATGGAGAAAATAAGGATGCCAAGGAAGGAAAGGAAATGTTGTCCCGTGACATCAATTTCTTGTTTGACAACAGAATGGATGACCAGTTGAACATCCGTATTCAAATGACGATGAATACCAATGGGTATTTATGTGCAGAAGTGAAATGCATTGAGACGGGCAAAGCTCTTGAATTGACAACGACAAACGAAAAACTGATAAGTTATGATGAAGAAAATGGCAGATGAACTTAATGGAATATTAAAGCAGATAGATTCGTTTTATCAGCAGTATCAGGCTTTGAGTAATGATGAACTGCGGGCGGTAACCAAGAAGATACAGGGCAAATTATTGGAGGATGTTCGTTGTAAAGAAGAGAACGAGCGACTTCTTGATGCTTGTTTGCCGGAAGTGTTTGCCATAGTCAAGGAAACTGCGCATCGCTTTTCGCAGGGTGCCGTTAAGGTTACGGCTACGGAGTATGACAGGAGTATTGCCAAAAGTTGCGAATTTGTCGTGATAGAGGAAGGTAAAGCTGTCTATCAAAACACATGGAACGTACAAGGCATAAAATATAAATGGAATATGGTCCATTATGACGAGCAATTGATAGCGGGCATTTTGCTTCACCGCGGATATGCAGCAGAGATGGCTACGGGAGAGGGAAAGACATTGGCAGAGACGTTGCCGGTTTTTCTCAATGCCTTGCAACATCAAGGTGTACATGTACTGACCACTAACAGCTACTTGTCCAAGAGGGATTACGAGCAGATGCGCCCTATCTATATGTTTCATGGCTTGTCTGCTGATTGCATAGAATATTATAATCCTTGTACATATTCCAGGATTGAGGCTTACAAAAAGGATATCGTATATGGTACAAACCATGAGATAACTTTTGACTATCTACATGATCATCTGACCTTGGTTCCATACGAGGTGATGCAAGGGAATCACCATTATGCCATTATTGATGAGATTGATTCCATTTTGATAGATGAGGCCAATGAATCTCATGGAATTGTTGGTGGTGCACGATATGATGTTGAGAAAGAATACACGTACAGTAACCGGATTGTAGAAGAGCTGCTTTCTTCTGATGTCGCTGCTTTCTTGGAGAAAAAGCCGAATGGCGACACTATCTCATTGCGGCCGGAAGTTGAGGCATGGCTGGAAGGGAAACTCGGAATAGAAGGGCTTTTTTCTATAACGATAGACGAATTGAAGAAAGCAAGTGCGGAAGACAAACAGCAGATAAAGCATCGTTTGTTTGTGCGGAATACGATAAAGCAATCTTTGATAGCTCATTTATATTTTGAACGTGACGTGGAATATATTGTAGGCGTTGAGCTTCCAATACCCATGCTTTTGATAGTCGATCAAAATACTGGACGCATCAAGGATAATAATCGTTATGAGTATGGACTGCACTCTGCAATAGAGGCAAAGGAGAGAATACCTATAAGTGCGGAACAGACTGCAGAGGCTGCCATTTCCTTGAAAAATTATTTCAAGCTTTATGATAAGATTTCCGGCATGTCCGGAACCATTATGGCTGCCAGTGAAGAATTGAATGATGTTTATGGATTGAAGACGGCGACAGTTCCCCTTCATAAACCTTGTTTGCGGAAAGACGAAGAACTATGTTGCTTTAAGACCAGACAGGAAAAAGAGAGGGCTATTCTGAAGAAAATTCAAGAATTGAATGAGCTGGGACGCCCCGTCCTTGTGGGGTGTGCCTCAGTCAAGGAATCTGAGGAGATAGCCGAAATGCTGAAAATGAAAGGATTGCAATGCAAGCTATTGAATGCCAAGAACATATCTTATGAAGCGTATGTGGTGTCATGTGCCGGAGAGAAGGGGGCAATAACGGTTTCTACTAGTATCGTAGGACGTGGTACCGATGTGAAGTTGCCAAAGGAAGTGTTGGCGATTGGCGGCTTGGCAGTTGTGGCTACAAGCCTTTTTGCGACTGAACGAATTGAAAGACAATTGAGGGGAAGAGCCGGAAGGCAAGGTGAACCCGGAAGCTCTTATTGTTATGCTTCTTTGGAAGACGATGTCGTGTTGGAAAACATAGAAGATGCTTCTTTTGAAGGAATATGTGATAAAGAAATCTGTATGTGCGCCCGACATTTGGAAGAGAAAAAACTCCTTGAAAGGAGGAAAAATTATGCCCAAAAAGATGACATAGTGGCACCTTATAGATTGGAATATTATGAGCTTCGTGACAGGTTGCTGTTTGAAGAAAATTATGGCAGGGAGTATTTGGTGTCCATGGTAGCCTCTGAGTCTGTGTTGGCGGAAATTGATGAACATTTGGGGCGTTTGTACAACCAAACTTTACATATGTTCACTAACGCCCATAAGGCTTATCACAGTTATATTCCTTTGCCATTGTCATGTAATCGTTTGTTGTTGACGATTTCTTTGTGCGTCGATAAGGTGTTGGAAAGTAAGAACTACTTTTTGGACGAGCTGAAAAGACAGATGCTTATGATAGTTTATGATACTTATTGGAAGAAATTTATAGCCGAACTATGGGCAATGCCTACAGACGAAACTTCAACACTGTCTAAGGATTTGGAATCCATGAGTCAGAATATCTGTGCCGACGTTGTGGAGTACTTGCGCTCTTGTCGAACTCCATTTAGAGTTCAGGACAATGTGGAAGATGCCGGTGTGGACAATGGGAACTCTTGTGCTTACCATGCGCAAAGGGCACACGGTAAGCACAAAAGGCGCTTTTAATTCAGGGGGAGAAAGTCTGCCAACTTGCCTCCGATGTACAGTTTGAACGTGATGGTATCGTCGGCATTTCTGAGTGCGACAAGGGGATTGTTGGTATTGATGGACGGGTCGCTGGCTTTATTTGCGATAACATCCATTATACCAGCATCCTTTCCCGCTAAAGGGATGGACTTTTGGTCTGTCTCAAAGATGTCTCCGATGTAATCTATTACGCCGTTGGAATTGGCATATATATGCTCCAATGTTTGGACGGCGTCATCCGAACCGATGGCATGGGTCACGAATATGTGCTTGCCGTCGGCAGAATATCCTCCCAAAAGATAGCCTGCAATGCCGTCGTCGGAATCAGGCAGGTCATCGCAATCCATCAGGGTTTCTGTGCTGATGCTTAGTTTTATGTCGCTATCTTCCAGTTTGAAGCTTTTTAGATTGTCAATGACCACTCCTCTTTCTACGTTGGATAAAATCATGGAACGGCAAATTGCCTCGGCATCGAAACACTTGTTGATTCTACTGACCGCGAGATTTACCAAAGACGCCACCTCACCGTTCAGTGCAAGGAAAGTAGGAGAGTAACATCCTATTCCTTCAACATAGAAATTTCGGGTGTCTTGCTCAATTTTCGAAAGATAGTGTTTGCGCAGCTCGTACGGATTGCCATCGGCATTGCTGATGCATAGCAGGTCTTGGGCATGGTTTGTGATACTCATGCTTATAATATGCTTGTGCTCAAACGCATAGCTCAGAAAATGCAAAAGTTCGTTGCTGGCTGTGCAGTCTATAATCAAGTCGTACCCTTCCAACTCTTTTTTCACATCTTCTTGCGACTTATAATTGACAGTTCCGTAAAAATCATCATGATGCGCTGTCGCCTTGCAGAATGGAGACAGTGCTTGGATTCTTTTAACGATGGCATCGGCCTTGTTCTCTTGCAGGTCATTGATAGAGTAGGTTGACCTACACAGATTTCCAGCTTCTACTTTGTCTTTGTCCCAAACGTCTATATGCCTGATGCCACTTCTAACGATGGATTCTGCGAGGATGGAACCTATTGCTCCAGCACCAAGAAGGGCAATCTTACAATCTGCAAATCCCTTGCGGATTTTCCCTCTTCCGAAAAAAGCATGATAGTCGTAAAACTTTGAAGGAGTACAAAGTAAGTTGCAATTATTCTGGCTTTCTACAATTTTAATGGTATTGTGCCCTCCTGCCATTTTATATAAACCAAGTAACTTTTGAGAACCGTTAGAGTTAGGATTGAATGAAAATACAATCCAGCAATATTTCGTGTCATTTTTTATGCAAAGACAGAAATGCCGGGCCTTGTAAAAATCATCTATCGATGTTCTCCAATCCTCATTTGCCATTGAAAGCTGCTGTTTATCAATAACGAGAGTTCCTTCCTTCGAATTTTTATTGCTTTCCAGTTTTTCTTTTATTAATGTCCGAAATTTAGTGGGAATATCGTCATCTTTAAGGATATCCTCTACATCCTTATATGTTTTTTCTCCTTCTTTTGGCTTCTCTTCTTTGAAAGAATAAGATGAGGAAACATATTGATGTGGAGTTATGTCCAATCCGAAAAGATTTAGACATTCGCTATCCGAGAGATTATAAGCAGACTTTATACTGCTAAGAGTTGCCTTTTCTTCCTGGCTTGGCATTCTGTTTACAACTAAGAATGGAACAAGGATATCTTTAAGTCCGTTCTTTCTCTTTGTCTCAATTTCTTCTGTTGTTACAATGGCATTCTCGTCCCTAATTGCATAATATGAGCCTGGGCTGACTTCACTAAAGTCATCTTCATACATGCTATATTTTTTGACATACATCTTGAGAAAACCAAAAGAAGGGAATTTATTTGACAGACTGGTAAAGTCTCCCACAAAATTAAATGTAGGATTGACAACAAATTCGGTGGACGCATTTTGTATTTCCCAATCGAATGCACTGTTTAGAGCAAGTGCTTTTGCTATTTTAGGGTCGTTGATAGATGCGGGAATATCCTCACTCATCATTCTTTTAATCCACAGCCTCAAACGAAGAATTTCTGCATCCAGCTGATCTTTTGTGTTTTCAAAGAATGGTGTGTTCAGGCAAAACCAACTAAATTCTTGCTCCTTGGCGAAAATCAAGTGGGGATAGCCTCTCAGGGAAGTCGTGGTGAACAACAACTGGTGGTGCGGAAACGTATCCGGTATCCGAACTTGAATGGCCAGAGGATGAACCGTACCGACCGCTTCGATGGTTCCCAAGAAGATGTGGTCTTTGCATACAAACTCTTTCGCCAGCTTGAAATCTTCCAAGTTGGCAAAATAGTCAGTGAAGTAGCTTATGTCTTTGTAATCTGTCATATCTGTCTAACTATGCATAGGGTCTGCTGGCAGGAGCCGTTCTTTCGTTTCTTTTGTTGCTAACGCTATCATTGCCGCTATTGCGGTTTATCACATGATTGTCATTAGGCAATCTTATTCCGCTTTTTCTGACACCATTGGTAGATGCCCCTTGGTAATTGTTGTTGCTCATAATAATATATGTATTATATGGTTTATGTATTTACGCCAAAGCAGCCACTTCTGGCATTTGGAGACCAGCTTTGTGGCACAGCCTTTTATGTTGCAAAGATATTAAAAAATAATAATATGAACGTTCTTTGTTGTTGAAATTTAACATAAACTTCAAACAAAAGGGACATTTCTTCATTTCTTTGGATAACGGGTGTTTCGGGATTTCGCCTTACCTTTGCAGCGCAGAATTTTTAAAGGTAAAAAGGTAAAAGAGTAAAAAGGTAAAAAATAAAGGTAGATATATGAAAAAGGTGTTATTAATGACAGTAGGAGCGGTGCTGACATCCCTTTCCGCCCACGCCCTCTCATTAGAGGAGGCAAGGGGGATGGCACACGACAACTATCCTGCCATCAAGCAGTATCGGATGATAGAACAGAGCCGCGACTTCACCCTCGACAATGTGGCGAAGGGATGGCTGCCCAAGGTGAGTGCGTCGGCAGGGGCGTATGGTTTTACGGATATCCTGAAGACGAATGCTCAGATGGGCCAGATGGGCATCGACATGAAGAACTGGCTGGCGGGCGCATCGGTCACGGTGACGCAAAACGTGTATGACGGTGGCCAGACGGTGGCGCAACGGCAGGTGGCTTCGGCACAGAGCGACGTGCAACGGCGGCAACTCGATGTGTCGATGTATGCCGTCAACGAGCGCATCGACCAACTCTTCTTCGGCATCCTCCTCATTGACGAAAAGCTGAAGCAGAACGAACTGCTGCTCGATGACCTTGCCACGAGCGAAGGGACGGTGAGGAGCATGATGAAAGGGGGAGTGGCTAACCAGGGCGACCTCGACAACATCCTTGTGGAGAAGTTGAAATGTTTGCAGCAAGGGGAATCGCTGAGGGCTTCCCGAAAGGCTTACCTGCGGATGCTCGGTGTGTTCGTGGGAAAAGACCTGGCGGAGAATGAACCGATGGAGAAGCCGAAGGCCATTGCTGCTATAAGTGAAGGATTAGGAAAACGCCCCGAACTTTCCTATTATGATTCGCAGAATCTTCTGCTCGATGCCCAACGCAAGCAGATGGACAGCCGGCTGCGCCCCACGGTGAGCCTCTTCGGCATGGGGGTGGTTCACACGAAGGTGAGCGACTTCTTGAACTCGGGGATGCTTATGGGCGGCGTGTCGGTGGCGTGGAACATCGGGGCTTTCTACACTCGTAAGAACGACATCCGAAAGTTGGCTGTGCAAAGGGCGATGAACGAGTCGCAGCGAGAGATGTTCCTCTTCCAAAACCGTCTGCAGAACGAGGAGACCAACGGCAACATCGAGTCGCTCCGCAAACAGATAGCGCAGGACGAGGAGATAGTCAGACTGCGGGAGTGCATACGGAGCAAGGGCGACAAGAAGGTGAGGCTCGGTACGGAGAGCGTCAACGAACTGGTGCGCGACATCCATGCCGTGAGCATGGCGAGGGCGCAGAAGGCGCAGCATGAGATAGAACTGCTGAAGGAAATGTACAATCAAAAATACATCAACAATGAATAAGATAAAAGTAATGGGCTTGGTGCTGGCGGCCTTGTGCCTGGCATCATGCGGCGACAAGGAAAAGGAGTATGACGCCACGGGCACTTTCGAGGCTACGGAGGTGACGGTGGCGGCGGAACAGAACGGCAAACTGCTGCAGTTGGACGTGAACGAGGGAGACAGGATAGGGGAGGGCCGGCAGGTGGCTCTCATCGACACGGTGCAACTCTACCTGAAGGCGCGGCGGATAGGTGCCGCCAAACTGGTGTATGCCTCGCAGCGGCCCGATATGGAAAAACAGGTGGCGGCTACCCGGGAGCAACTCGCCAAGGCGCGGGAGGAGTACGACCGCTTTGCCGCTCTGGTGAAGGAGGGGGCTGCCAACCGCAAGAGTCTGGACGATGCACGCAGTCAGGTGCAGGTGTTGCAGCGGCAGTTGGAGGCACAGCAGTCTTCGCTCCATACTTCCACGAGCAGTCTGAACGCCCAGATGGGCACGGCGGACATCGAGAAGTTGCAGGTGGCTGACCAACTGAGGAAGTGCCATGTACTGGCGCCCATCTCGGGCACGGTGTTGGAGAAATACATGGAGCGGGGCGAGTTTGCCTCCGTCGGAAAACCCATCTTCAAGATGGCGGACACCGACCACATGTTCCTGCGAGCCTACATCACTTCCGCCCAACTCAAGAATGTGAAGATAGGACAGCAGGCAAAGGTGTTTGCCGACTATGGCAACGGCCAGAAGAAGGAATACTGGGGCACGGTGACTTGGATTTCGTCGAAGTCGGAGTTTACCCCGAAGACCATTCTCACAGACGACGAGCGTGCCGACTTGGTCTATGCCGTGAAGATTGCGGTGAAGAACGATGGCTATGTGAAAATAGGAATGTATGGAGAAGCGAAGTTTTGACGTAAAGGGCATTAGTAAGCGATATGGCAAGGTGGAGGCGTTGAGCGATGTGAGCTTCAGTGTGGGGAAGGGTGAGATATTCGGTCTCATCGGACCCGACGGGGCCGGCAAGACAACGCTCTTCCGCATTCTTGCCACATTGTTGGAGGCAGACGGCGGCGAGGCGACGGTAGAGGGATTTGATGTGGTGAAGGACAGGAAGGAGATACGCCGGATGACGGGGTATATGCCTGGCAAGTTCTCGCTCTATGAAGACCTCTCGGTGGAGGAGAACTTGGAGTTCTTCGCCACACTCTTTGGCACTACCGTTGAGGCTGAGTACGACCATATCAAGGCAATCTACTCGCAGATAGAACCTTTCAGAAAGCGGCGTGCCGGGGCACTGTCGGGCGGCATGAAGCAGAAACTCGCCCTCTCCTGTGCCTTGGTTCACAAGCCCCGTGTCCTTTTGCTCGATGAACCCACCACAGGCGTTGACCCCGTGAGCCGCAAGGAGTTTTGGGATATGCTCGAAACATTGCCGGCCCGTGGAATCACCATCATCGTCGCCACTCCCTATCTCGACGAGGTGCGCCGCTGCCACCGTATCGCCTTCCTCCAGGAGGGCAGGCTGAAGGCTATCGGGAAGCCCGATGAGATATTGCGCGAATACTGGGAAGTGAAGGAAGTTAAGGAATTGAAGAGGGAAGAGGGAAGAGCGAAGAATCCCTCTGCCCTCAAAGACAATCTTTCCATCGAAGTCTCCCACTTGGTGAAAGCCTTCGGCTCTTTCCGTGCCGTCGATGACATTTCCTTTTCCGTAAGGCGGGGAGAGATATTCGGGTTCTTGGGGGCCAATGGGGCGGGCAAGACTACTGCGATGCATATCCTTACGGGGCTGAGCCAGCCCACGAGCGGCAGCGGAAGGGTGGCCGGTTGCGACATCGTTACCGAGTATGAGCAAATCAAGAAGCACATAGGCTATATGAGCCAGAAATTCTCGCTCTACGAAGACCTTACCGTGAGGGAGAACATCCGTCTCTTTGCCGGCATCTACGGCATGAAGGACGGAGACATCAAACGCAAGACCGAGGAAGTGCTCCGCCAGTTGGCGTTCGCCGACCATGGTGACGACATCGTGGCAAGCCTGCCCTTGGGATGGAAACAGAAACTCGCCTTCTCGGTGAGCATCTTCCACAACCCCGAGATAGTCTTCCTCGACGAGCCTACGGGAGGCGTTGACCCAACCACACGCCGACAGTTCTGGCAACTCATCTATGAGGCGGCCGGCAGAGGAATCACCGTCTTCGTCACTACCCACTATATGGACGAGGCGGAGTATTGCGACCGCATCTCCATCATGGTGGACGGCAAGATCAAGGCACTTGGCACTCCCGGGGAACTGAAGCGCAATCTTCATCAACCCGACATGGACGGAGTGTTCACTTTTCTTGCCCGGCAATCCACGAGGAAAGATTGAAAGATGGAAAAATGGAAAAATGGAAAGATTGAAGTATGAATCAGTTTATAGCTTTTATCATCAAGGAAACGCGGCATATTCTGCGCGACAAGCGCACGATGCTGGTGCTTTTCGGCATCCCCGTCATAGAGATGCTGCTCTTTGGCTTTGCCATTTCCACCGATGTGCGCAACGTGCGGACCGCAGTGGTACTCACCACTGTGAACCACAAGACGCAGCAGATGGTGGAGAAGTTGGGAGCCAACGAGTATTTCAATATATTATATAAGGTACGCACGACGCGCGAGGCCGAGAGTCTCATCCGACATCAGAAAGCGGATATAGCCGTAGTGTTTAGTGAAGAACGAAGAGTGAAGAGTGAAGAATTCAACGGCTTTGTTCAAATCATTACAGACGGAGCCGACCCCAGTATGGCACAGATGTATGCCAACTATGCCACACAGATATTGCAAGAGGATTCTTCACAAAAGCATTTGAATTCTTCGTTCTTCACTCTTCACTCTTCACTCCTCTACAATCCCCAGATGCGTAGCAGCTACAACTTCGTGCCGGGCATCATGGGCATTATCCTGATGCTGATTTGCGCCATGATGACGAGCATCAGCATCGTGAGAGAAAAGGAGAGGGGAACGATGGACGTGCTGACGGTCAGTCCGGTGCGCCCCCTTACCATCATCCTTGCCAAGGCAGTGCCCTATCTTGTCTTTGCCTTCGTCATCCTCACCGCCATCCTGCTGATAGCCAAATATGTGTTGATGGTACCGTTGGCGGGAAGTCTTTTTTGGATATACGTGGTGTCGGGCATTTACATCCTCCTCGCCCTCTCGCTCGGACTGCTCATCAGTACTATTGCAGAGACCCAACTGGTGGCACTTCTCGCTTCGGCGATGATGCTCATGATGCCCTGCATCCTGCTCAGCGGTATGATTTATCCTGTGGAGAGTATGCCGGAAATTCTGCAATACGTCTCCGCCGTGATTCCTCCGAGATACTATATCTCCGCCATGCGCAAACTGTTGGTGATGGGTGTGGGCATCGACAAGGTGGTGACGGAAGTGGCGGTGCTGGCAGGTATGGCCGCTGTGTTGTTCGCTGCCGCACTTTTAAAGGTAAAAAGGTAAAAAGGCTGATTAAAAGTAAAAAGGTAAAAAAGTAAAAAGGTAAAAAGAAGGTTCGCACCACAAAAACATTTGTCTTTAACTTCTTTAACTCCTTTAACTTCTTTAACTCCCTTAACTTCTCTAACTTCTCAAATTATGATCAAGTACTTATTGCAAAAAGAATTCCTCCAGATGCGGCGCAATGCCTTCATCCCCCGTCTCATCGTGATGTTTCCCATCATGATGATGTGCGTGATGCCGTGGGTGATGAACATGGAGGTGAAGAACATCGTGGTGGATGTGGTCGATAACGACCGCAGCACCCTTTCTTGCCAACTCGTACACCATATTGCACAGAGCAACTACTTTGTGTTCGGCGGTCAGAAGGCAAGTTATTCCGCAGCCTTGGCCGACGTGGAACAATCCAAGGCGGATGTCATCGTGGAGATACCGCAGCATTTCGAACGGGACACGAGGCGGGGGGAGAAGCCTCAGATACTCGTGGCGGCAAACGCCGTGAACGGCACGAAGGGAAGCATGGGAAGCCAGTATATGAGCAACATCATCATAGGGCATCTCTCCTCTTCGCTTTCAGCCACGGGCAGTCAGTCGGCGACCGCCTCCTCCCTTGTCTCCGTGCTCTATCTCTACAACAAGCACCTCAACTACAAGGTGTTCATGATACCGTCGCTCATGGCCATCCTCATCCTGCTGATGTGCGGTTTCCTGCCCGCCCTCAACATCGTGGGCGAGAAGGAGAAGGGCACCATCGAGGCCATCAACGTGACACCCGTGAGGAAATGGGAATTTATCCTTGCCAAACTCGTTCCCTATTGGATAGTGGGCATGGTGGTGATGACAGTCTGCTTTATCCTGGCTTGGGCGGTATATGGAATTACGTCGGCGGGCAACCTTGGGTTGGCCTATCTGCTGGCGATGCTCCTGGCGTTCGTGGTGAGCGGCCTGGGGCTGGTGATCTCCAACTACAACGACACGATGCAACAGGCCGTCTTCGTGATGTGGTTCATCGTGATGTGCCTCCTGCTCCTCAGCGGTCTCTTCACCCCGGTTCGCTCCATGCCCCACTGGGCCTACCTCACCACCTATGTGAACCCCATGCACTACTTCATCGACGCCATCCGCACTGTCTTTGTGCGTGGCGGCGACTTCGGTTGCATCGCCCACCAAGCACTTGCCCTCGCCATCATCGCCCTCGGCGTGAATGTCTGGGCAGTGGCGAGCTATCGCAAGCATGAGTGATGCTCCGGCACGATGGCGAGGTATACCAGGTCGTGGTCCGTGAGGTTCTCCATGTAATGAGCATGGTTCATCGGACAATAGTGTACCTGCCCCACGTGCACTTCTTCTACCTTGTCGTCATAGTGGAAAGTAGCGGTGCCGCTCACCACATACACCACCTCGCAGTTGCCCTCATGTACATGAAGGCCGGTAGAGGCACCCGGACGAAGGGTAGAATACATAATCTTCACATTGTCGTCCACATAGTTGCGGGTGTCGAGCTTGCCCTCTCCACCCTTGAAGCCCTCCAAGTGGGCCTCGGCGATTTTTTCGAAATCTATTACCATATTTTTAATGTTTAATATTAAGTGTTTGCTGTTTATTTCTTCCCCTTGAACATCTTGTCCACCACTACGGCGATGGCTCCGTCGCCCGTCACGTTGCAAGCGGTGCCAAAGCTGTCCATGGCGATGTAGAGGGCGATCATGAGTGCTTGCATGTCAGCGTTGAATCCTAGTACAGAGGCCAGCGGCCCCAAGGCTGCCATCACTGCTCCGCCAGGTACTCCGGGAGCCGCCACCATGCAGATGGCGAGCACAAAGATGAAGTTGAGGAAGAGAGGAAGGTCGCACGGCAATCCGTTGATGAGGCAGATGGTCAGGGCGCAGCAGGTGATTTTCATCATCGAGCCAGACAGGTGGATTGTGGCGCAGAGCGGAATGGTGAAGCCTGCGATGCCATCTGTCACACCATTTTTCAATGTCTGCTTCAGCGTGACTGGTATCGTGGCGGCCGATGACGAGGTGCCCAGGGCCGTAAAGTAAGCTGGCAGCATGTTGAGCAACAGCTTGATAGGATTCTTATGGGCAAAGCCGCCGGCTATCAAAAACTCGTAAACCAATATCAGGATGTGGAGCACCAGAATGACCAGGATAATCTGGGCGAAGACCAGCAAGATGTGGTAGGCTTCGCCGGAGAAGGTCATGCCGAGGAAGATGCCGAAGATGTAGAGGGGCAACAGGGGGATGATGACTCTGGAGATGACCCCCGATATAATCTCCTTGAACTCGGCGAAGAGGTTCTTCAGCACATGGCTCCCCTGGTAGGCGATGCCCATGCCTGCGACAAACGAGAACACGAGGGCACTCATCACGTCGGCCATGGCTGGTATCTTGATTTCGAAGAAAGGCTTCAGCTCCTCCACCTTGTCTATCGTCACACCCTTGGTGCTTTCCACCATGGTGGGGAAAAGCACCGATCCTGTGCCGTAGGCCAGCAGTCCGGAGAGGATGGTGTCGGCGAAGGCGATGCCCACGGTTGCCAGCAGCAGTTTGCCTGCGCCGTGCCCGATGTCGGCGATGGCCGGTGTCACCAGACCGATGATGATGAGCGGTATCATGAAACCGAGAAACTGGCTGAATATGCCGTTGAAGGTAAGGAATGCCCTTACCCCCGTTTCGCCAAGAATATTGCCGAACACGATGCCCAGAATGATGGCGATGACGATTCTTCCCAGGAGGGGAACTTTGATTTTCTTCATATTTTTGCTTTTTGTGATACAATTGAATGCAAAAGTACGAAATTATTTTCAAAATGACAAATGATGCTTCGTTTATCTCGTTTTTTATTTGTAATTTCGCACCGAAAAACGATAAAATGATTTTTTTGAGAATGAAAACAAACAAAATGAGAACTGGAATGACGGCGTTTGCGCTTTGTGCCGCACTGGCGGCAAGTGTGAACGCACTGGCGGAAACCGTGGACGTGACGAAATTCAAGTATGCCGGGCCTTATCCTGTAGCTATGCCGTGGATGGGCGATAGCGTGGACGTGAAAGGGGAAAAGTTTGGCATGGAAAAGTTGCTCGACTCTCCGCTGTCGTTCGCCCCATTAAACAGCGGCAAGGAAATCTCCGTATTGGCCGGTGGCCATCAGGATGCATTGCACCTGGCCTCGTTCACCATCTCTAACGAAAGCCGGGTCAAGGCTACCATCGCCGTGGCGGGACTGAAAAACTACCGCCTTTTTGTGGATGGCGAACAGCAGAAGGTAAATGGCGACAAGGTACAAGTCACCCTGATGCCTTCCACCCACAATGTGGTGGTGAAATATCTGACTTCGAAAGACGACAAGGAAGCTGATGCCGCAAAGGTGAGTGTGACCACGGACGGGGGCAAAATCCTTGAGTTGGGGGAACCATCGGAAGCTCTTACGCGTACCTATAATATATATGATGTGATTTGTGCTCCCAACTATCCTGCGGTAGCCCTCTCGCCAAACGGCAAGTATATCATCGTGAAGAAGACGTGGACGGACAGGGAAGGAAAGGGACATAGCCAGAACGAGGTGCGCAACTATCAGACGGGCAAGATAGTGGATGTGCTTGACGAGGACGTGGCCTGGATGCCCCGCACCAATAAGATGTATTTCACGCAGAAGTCTGCAGAAGGAAAGTTGCAGCTCCTCACGCTCGACCCGGCCACAATGGAACGGAAGGTGCTGGTGGCGGAACTGCCGGAAGGATGGTTCCGGTTCACTCCCGACGAGAAGTCGTTGGTATTTACCCTTACCACTGAGGGCAGAAAGAAGGATGCCGACGTATATGATGTCAAGGAACCAGACGACCGCCAGCCGGGGTGGAGAGAGCGCAGCAACCTGGCCAGGCTGGATTTGGCCACGGGCATCTTGCAGCCTCTTACCTATGGCTACCACAATGTCGTGCTCAACGACATCTCGGCCGACTCGCGCTATCTGCTCTTTGCAAAGAACGAGGAGCGGCTCACCAAGCGTCCTACCACCTTGACTTCCATCTATCGCATGGACCTTCAGACTCTGCAGGTAGAAACGTTGGTGGACAAGGGCGAGTTCGTGAACGGCGGTATCTTTTCTCCCGACGGCAAGAGCGTGCTCCTCACGGGGACACCTGAGGCATTCGGCGGCATCGGGAAGAACGTGGACGAGGGACAGACCCCCAGCATGACAGACAACCAGCTCTATCTGATGACCATCGCCGACAAGAAGATTCGCCCCTTGACCAAGGACTTCGACCCTAATGTGCAGGATGTGGAGTGGAGCCGGTCTGATGGCAACATCTATTTTACGGCGGAAGACAAGGACTGTGTGCATCTCTTCCAGTGGAATCCCAAGAACGGCAAGTTCACCTTGCTGAACACTCCCGAGGAGTACATCAAGTCTTTCTCCCTGGCGTCGGCCTCTGCCGAGATGGCTTTTTCCGGGCAGAGTGCCTCCAATGCCGACCGCCTCTACAGGATGGGCACCAAGTCGCTAAAGGCTCAGCTGGTGGACGACCTTAGCGCACGCGAGCTCAAGGGTGTGAAGCTGGGGGAATGCAAGGCTTGGAACTATGTGAACTCTCGTGGCGACACTCTCTGCTGCCGCTACTACTTGCCGCCTCATTTTGATGCGTCGAAGCAGTATCCGATGGTGGTGAACTATTATGGTGGGTGCAGTCCTACGAGCCGTACATTCCAGAGCCGCTATCCCCAGCATGTCTATGCGGCGATGGGATATGTGGTCTTGGTGGTGAACCCTAGCGGCGCCACAGGTTTCGGGCAGAAGTTTTCCGCCCGCCACGTAGACACGGCCGGCGAGGGTGTCGCCGAGGATATTATCGGCGCAACCCAAACCTTCTGCAGCGAGCACAGTTATGTCAATCGCAAGAAGATAGGTTGTATCGGAGCCAGCTATGGTGGTTTCATGACCCAGTATCTGCAGACCAAGACCGACCTCTTCGCCGCAGCCATCTCTCATGCCGGCATCAGCGACCACACCAGCTACTGGGGCGAGGGCTACTGGGGCTATAGCTACAGCGAGGTGTCGATGGCCAATGAATATCCTTGGACCAACAAGCATCTCTATGTAGACCAGAGCCCGCTCTACAATGCCGACAAGATACACACACCGCTGCTCTTCCTCCATGGTACCGCCGACAACAACGTGCCTGTGGGCGAGAGCATCCAACTCTATACGGCCTTGAAACTCTTGGGACGTCCCACGGCCATGGTGCTCGTGGAGGGCCAAGACCATCACATCCTCGACTACGAGAAACGACTGAAATGGCAGAACACCATCTTTGCTTGGTTTGCCAAGTGGCTGCAGGACGACTCTTCGTGGTGGAACGAGCTGTATGGGGACGAAAAGATGTAGGTATGGGATATGTGTCAAAAATGGCGCAAAAGTATTAAAAATACGTTGTTCCCGAGCACACTAAAAACTTTAACGTTTGTTAGTAGTTTGTAAGTGATTGATATTTAGGTGATTGTGATTTTGTTACAAAATGCCCCTAAAAAAAGTCACAAAAAAAAGAACAACGTATTGAAAAAATACTTACCTTTGCATCGTTTTAATAAACGAATGATTGTTTTACAGATTTAAAAAGCAAAGAAAATGAAGAAATTAGTTTTAATGTTCGTAGCTATCGCAGCTATCTCTTTCGCATCATGTGGTAACAAAACAGCTCAGAACGCAGCTTCTGCTGATTCTGACACAGCTCAGGTAGACACAACTGCTGCTGACACTGCTGCTGCTGATACAGCTGCTGCTGATTCTGCTAAGTAATTTAGAATTACTGACGAACAGAAAATGAGAGAACAACCGCTAGACTTCGGTCTGGCGGCTTTTTTTTGTTTTATAGACTAATAATTAGTAAGAATATATAAGAAAAGGTAAGATATATGATTGATTCAAGTGCCTTCCAAGGCAAGAAAGCTGCCTACTATACACTGGGTTGCAAACTCAACTTCTCGGAAACCTCCACCTTCGGCAAGATGCTGGCAGATATGGGTGTCGTCACTGCGCAGAAAGGGGAGAAAGCTGACATTTGTCTGATCAATACGTGTTCGGTCACTGAGGTGGCCGACCATAAATGCCGTCAGGCCATCCACCGTATGGTGCGTGAGAACCCTGGCTCCTTCGTCATCGTCACGGGTTGCTATGCGCAGTTGGAGTCGGAGAATGTGAGCAAGATAGAAGGCGTGGACCTTGTGCTTGGCGCCAACGAGAAGGCCAACTTGATACAGTATCTCAGCGATGCGTGGGCACAGAAGTTTGCCGCCGAGAACGGCTTGGATGCCGGGGCTGACACTGCCGACTCGCTGCACCGGCATCATAGCGTGAAGACCAAGGAAATCAAGACCTTCCAGCCTTCTTGCTCCCGTGGCAACCGCACTCGTTATTTCCTCAAGGTGCAGGACGGTTGCAACTACTATTGTACCTATTGCACCATACCTTTCGCACGAGGAAATTCTCGAAATCCAAGTGTGGAATCGCTCGTGGCCCAGTGTGAACAGGCTGCCGCCGAAGGCGGAAAGGAGATTGTCATCACCGGCGTGAACATCGGCGACTTCGGCCAGACCACTCATGAGCGATTCATCGACCTCGTGAAGGCGATGGACGGGGTAGAGGGCATCCAGCGCTATCGCATCTCCAGTCTGGAGCCAGACCTTTGCGACGATGAGTTGGTCGAGTATTGCGCCCGGAGTCGTGCCTTCATGCCCCATTTCCACATCCCCTTGCAGAGTGGAAGCGACGAGGTGCTCCGGCTGATGCATCGCCGTTACGACAAGGCTCTCTTTGCCCACAAGGTGAGGCTCATCAAGGAGAAAATGCCCGATGCCTTCATCGGCGTGGATGTGATGGTGGGGTGCAGGGGGGAGACGCCTGAGTGCTTCGAGGAATGCTATGAGTTTCTGGAGAGTCTGCCCGTCACGCAGCTTCATGTGTTCCCATACTCCGAGCGTCCAGGCACTGCGGCCTTGAAAATACCTTATGTGGTGAGCGACAAGGAGAAGAAACTTCGCTCCAAACGTCTCTTGGAGTTGAGCGACCGAAAGACGCAGCAGTTCTATGCCCAGTATGTCGGAACCGAGGCGGAGGTGCTCTTCGAGAAGGCACCGAGGGGCAAGGCTATGCATGGCTTTACCAGAAACTATGTGAGGGTGGAGTTGTCGCCATCGCTTGCCAAGGAGGAATACGACAACCAGCTCATCAAGGTGCGGCTCGGAGGTTTCAATCACGACAAAACGGCACTCTTGGCGGAAGAATTAGAAGTGAGAAATTAGAAGTGAGAAATTGTGAGTGGATATTATAATGATTTCGGTACATGGATTAGAGGGCGATTCCCTGACTTCCGGGTGCAGAAGATTTCGGTAGATGCAGGCTTCTCATGTCCCAATAGGGATGGGAAAATATCGAGCGGTGGTTGCACTTATTGTGACAACCGCACGTTCAATCCCAGCTATTGCGACCGCAGGAAGTCTGTCGCCGAGCAGCTTCTGGAAGGTAAGGCGTTCTTTTCCCGCAAGTATCCCGACATGAAATACCTGGCTTATTTCCAGGCATATACAAACACTTATGCCAAGGTGGAAGAGCTGAAGGCTATGTATGAAGAGGCGCTTCGGGTGGATGATGTGGTGGGCATTGTGATAGGCACTCGCCCCGATTGCGTGAGTGATGAGCTGCTTGACTATCTGGAGGAGTTGAGCCGTCTCACCTTTGTGCTCGTGGAGTATGGCATAGAGAGTGCCAACGACGACACCTTGCGCCGCATCAACCGGGGCCACGACTTCGCTTGTTGCCGCAATGCCGTGGAGCGGACGCATGCCAGGGGCATCTTGACGGGCGGGCACATCATCATCGGACTTCCCGGAGAGGATGCCGGGGAGAGCCTGCGCCAGGCTCCCATCATCTCGTCGCTTCCCCTCGACATTCTGAAAATCCACCAGATGCAAATCATCAAGGGCACCCGGCTGGCGCAGGAATATGCAGAGCATCCGTTTCATGTCTACACGGTCGATGAATACATCGATGTCATTGTGAGATACATTCGGTTGCTTCGTAAAGACTTGGTGCTGGAGCGCTTTGTGAGCCAGTCGCCCAAGGACTTGCTCATCGCTCCCAAATGGGGGCTGAAGAATTACGAGTTTACCAATCTGTTGAACAACAAACTGAAGGAATTATGCCAAAAGTAGCGATTGTTATCTTAAACTGGAACGGGCAGAAGATGCTGGCCAAGTATCTTCCCAATGTCGTGGAGTATTCGCGCCAGGAAGCCGAGGTGTGGGTGGCGGACAATTGTTCGTCGGACCAGTCGATGCACCTCCTGGAGACGCAGTTCCCCCACGTGAAGACCATTGTGCTGGAGCAGAACTTCGGCTTTGCTGAGGGATACAACCAGGCATTGAGGCAGATAGAGGCTGAATACTACGTGCTGCTGAACAGCGACGTGGAGGTGGACCATCATTGGCTGACGCCGCTCGTCGAGTTTATGGACTCCCATCCGCAGGTGGCTGCTTGCCAGCCCAAACTGCTTGCCGAGTATGACAAGGACAGTTTTGAGTATGCCGGGGCATGCGGTGGTTTCCTCGATAAGTATGGTTACCCCTTCTGCCGGGGTCGAATCTTCGATACCGTGGAACGGGACAACGGACAGTATGATTACCAGCAGGAGGTGCTCTGGACCACGGGGGCCTGTATGATGATACGCTCCAAGGACTATTGGGCTGCCGGCGGACTGGACGGTCGCTTCTTTGCCCACAACGAGGAGATAGACCTTTGCTGGCGATTGCGCTTGATGGGGCGCAGGATGTATTGCATCCCCGAAAGCGAGGTGTATCATGTGGGTGGCGGAACCTTGCCCAAGAGCAACCCGATGAAGACCTACCTGAATTTCAGAAACAATTTAACGATGCTGTATAAGAATCTGGACGATAGGGAATTGGGGCGTGTGATGCGCGTGAGGTGGTTTCTGGATTATCTCGCAGCTTTCGAGATGCTCGTCCTCAAGCGCAACTGGGGCGACTTCAAGGCAGTGTTCAAAGCCCGCAAGGCTTTCAAGGCGTGGCGCAGCGATTTTGAGGCCGACCGCAGGAAGATACAGACCGATAGGGTGGAGGCCGAAATCCCGCAGGTTTATGGCATTTCCATCCTTTGGCAATATTACGTAAAAGGCAAAAAATACTTTTCCCAACTGAAACAATAGAAACTTAAAAAATAAATCTACGAAGATGAAAAAAATCGTAATGCTAGCTGTGTCTTGCATCTGTTCTTTGGGGGTGCAAGCACAGGCAAACTTCAATGTGACAGTGTCGAACTCATCGAAGTCGGCAAAAAGTGACGAACCTGTAGTCATCAACATCAGTAAGTACGGCGACATCCAGCGCGCTGTGGTGACCACACCCGACGGCAAGGAAATCCCCTCGCAGCTTGACGACACCGACCGCGACTGTGCCAACGACGAACTCTGTTTCCTGGTGGACCTTGGCAAGAAGGAAACCAAGGACTACCATGTGCAGCTCTTCACCGACGGCAAGCAGGCCGATTATCCAGCCCGTACCTTTGCCGAGCTGGTGGTGCCAAGCAAGAACAAGAAGTTGGCCAAGAACCAGCAGGACATCTACTTGAGAAGCATCGCGTTCGACAAGAAAACGAAGGATGTCTATCATTTCGTTCATTCGCATGGCTTGTGCTTCGAGAGCGACTTGGTGGCGATGCGCGTGTATTTCGACAATCGGCAGACCATCGACCTATATGGTAAGATAAACAAGGGCCTGGTAATCTACGACACGCAATTCTATCCTTCCGAGGAGCAGCTTAAGGCCGGTTCGGGCGACGACTGCCTATGGGTGGGCAACACATACGGACTGGGTGCCCTCAGAGGATGGGACGGCAAGGACCAGGTGCTCTTCAACGACGTGAAATATCAGGAGCAGCGTGTCATCTCCGAAGGGCCTCTGCGCGCCATCGTGGAAGTAGTGGACAACGGCTGGGTGCCTGCGCCAGGCTTGAAGCCCGTGAACGCCACCATCCGTTACACCATCTATGCCGGACACCGCGACTTTGACGTGGACGTGGCCTTCAACAAGGATGTGTCTGACTATCAGTTCGCCACCGGTCTTATCAACGTGAAGGGGTCGAGCGAGTATGCCGACGGCAAGGGATTGCGTGGCTGCTACGGAAGCGACTGGCCTACGGGCAAGGACGATGGCAAGCACAAGTTGGAGACTGTGGGCTTGGGCATCTATGTGCCACAGAAAGCCTTGGTGAGCCAGGAACCCGCCAACAAAGACTGCTATACTCAGGTGGTGAAGCCCACTGGAAACAAGCTGAGCTACAAGCTGGCCTATACCAGCGCCAACGAAACCTATGGATTCAAGAACGAGAAGGAATGGTATCAGTGGCTGAAAGACTGGAAGAAGCAGATAGAGGAACCTGTCAAGGTATCTGCCAAATAAGGTAAGTGGAATATTGTGTCAGGCAAGGTAATTGAATAAAAAACGTATAAAAAATAGCCAATAGTGAATAAAATGTCCGTATTTTTACCACTATTGGCTATTCTTTTTGAAATTTTTAGCTAAAACGCTTTGAATTTAAAATATTTTTTAGTATTTTTGCAGTCGTAACGAATAAGTATGTGAATTAAAGTGAAAAGGATATTCTATTATATAGCCATCTTGGCCTTGGTGCTTGTTTGTTCGGCTTGCGAATTTAAGTTCAAGTCGAACGAGGATGTCGAGGCCGTCCCCCTGACGGTGCAGCGATACGACCGTCTGGAGAGCCGGTATCTCACTACTGGCGACTTCTCTGCGCTGCAGCAGATGAACACCGACTATCCCATAGAGACCCGTACCTTGTTGGAGAAGATGTTGCAGTTGGGTACCATTACCGATGCCAACATCAGCAACCGCTTCTTGATGTTCTTCCAGGATTCCACCCTCCAGGCCTTGATAGCCGACGCCGAGGCGGAGTTTGCCAACATGGACGACATCAACAGCCAGCTCAAGTGCTCTTTCAAGCAGTTGAGTGATTGGATACCCGGTCTGCAGAAGCCCAGCTTCTATGCCCAGATTGGAGCCCTAGACCAGAGCATTGTGGTGGGAGAGCACAGCGTGGGCATTTCGCTCGATAAATATATGGGAACCGACTATCCCATCTACAAGAAATTCTATACAGCCCAGCAGCGCGCCACCATGTCGCGACAGTTTATCGTCCCCGACTGTCTTTTGTTCTTCTTGCTGAGTGTCTATCCGATGGAGAATTTCGACACGCGTCCGCAGTTGGACCGTGACCTCCACATGGGCAAGATCATGTGGACGGTCAACAAGGCCATGGGCAAAGAGGTGTATGACACCAAGTATGTGAACACCATCAAGGCCTACGTGAAGTGCAACCCCAAGGTGACGGTGAAGCAATTGCTGGAAGATGAGGACTATTCGCCCATAGAGGCATTATATAAAGATTAACACATGAGAAAATTTCCTATTTTTATTGCAACAATCATGATGGTATCGGGTATGCAGGCTGCCGACAAGCTCGACTTGAAAGCAATCACATCGGGAGAGTTTGCCGCTTCCTATGTTACTGGCATCAATCCGATTGAGGGCACCGACCAGTATGCTTCCGTCAGCAACGACGGCAAGCAAATCATTAGTTATTCATTCAAGACAGGCAAGCAGGTGGCCGTGCTCTTCGACATAGATGCCGCAAAGGCTCCCTTCGAGTCGATAGACGGATATGTGATAAGTCCCGACGGCAAGAAGTTGCTGGTGATGACCAAGCGTGTGGCCGTGTATCGCCGATCGTTCAAGGCTGAGTACTTCGTTTATGACATCGCTCGGAAAACGCTCAAGAAACTTTCCGAGGGTGAAAACCAGCAGGTGGCCACTTGGTCGCCAGACTCTCGCCACGTGGCTTTTGTGAAGGACAACAACATCTATGTGACCGACGGCGAAAAGGAAACGCAGGTCACAAGCGACGGCAAGTTCAACGAGGTACTCAACGGCATCCCCGACTGGGTGTACGAGGAGGAATTCAGCTTCAACCGTGCGTTTGCCTGGAATGCCGACGGAACGGCCATCGGATGGATTCGCTTCGACGAGTCGCACGTGAAGACATATTCCCTACAGCTCTTCGAGGGCGCAGAGCCAGCCCGCACCGAGTACCACGACTATCCGGGCGAATATTCCTATAAGTACCCCAAGGCTGGACAGGACAACTCCAAGGTGAGCCTCTGGAGCTACGATATGAAGACGGGCAAAACCATTTCGCTCGAAGTGCCCGTGGATGCCGATGGGTATTACCCCCGCATCAAGACTTCACCCGATGCCAATAGCCTGATAGTGTATACGATGAACCGACATCAAGACGACATGCGCCTCTATTCGGTCAATCCTTTCACTGGCAAGAGCAAGCAACTCATCCAGGAGAGCGTACCCAAGTTTGTGAAGGAAGAAGTGGTGGAGAACAGCATTGTGGGCAAGAAGAACATCCTGTTGCCCAGCGACCGCGACGGCTATATGCACCTTTATCTCTATGATATGAATGGCAAGCTGGTGAGACAGGTGGAGAAGGGCAACTATGACGTGACCGACATCTACGGCATGGACGAAAAGACGGGCGATGTCTATTTCCAGGCAGCTATGCTGAATGCCCACGACCGCCAGGTGTATGTGGCCCACAAGAATGGCAAGGTGGAACGGCTCACCGACAAGGAAGGCTCCAACTCGGCCTACTTCTCAGGCGACTATCGCTATTTCGTCAACAACTGGAGCTCTTACAGCCATCCCTATGTCTATACCGTGCGTAGCAACAAGGGAAAGGTGATCAAGACCCTGGAGGACAACAAGGCTCTTCTGGAGAAAACGCAGAAGTACAACTGGGGCAAGCGCGAGACATTCTCGTTCACCACGTCAGAGGGCGTGAAACTGGATGGCTGGATGATCAAGCCCTTGGATTTTGATGCCAGCAAGAAATATCCCGTGGTCCTCTTCCAGTATTCCGGTCCGGGAAATCAGCAGGTGCTCGACTCTTGGAGCACGGGCAGTATGGGTACCGGCGGTGCCTTCGACTATTACTTGGCCCAGGAAGGATTCATCGTGGCTTGTGTGGATGGACGCGGAACGGGTGGCCGAGGCGCAGAGTTTGAGAAATGTACCTATCTTCGTTTGGGAGACTTAGAGTCGAAAGACCAGGTGGAGACTGCCATCTACATGGGTTCTCTTCCATACGTAGACAAGGACAACATCGGCATCTGGGGCTGGAGCTACGGTGGTTTCAATACGCTGATGAGCATGAGCGAGGGCCGCCCCGTGTTCAAGGCTGGTGTGGCAGTGGCTCCTCCTACCTGCTATCGCTTCTATGACACGGTTTATACGGAGCGATATATGCGTACGCCGCAGGAGAACGAGGACGGTTACAAGGTGAACCCCATCGAGCGTGCCGACAAACAGCATGGCTCCTTGCTTATCTGCCATGGCGTGGCCGACGACAATGTGCATCCGCAGAACACTTTTGAGTATTCCGAGGCTTTGGTTCAGGCAGACAAGGATTTCAAGGAGATTCTCTATACCAATCGCAACCATGGCATCTCCGGCGGAAACACTCGCAATCATTTGCTTCGTCAGATTGTCAACTGGTTCAAGCAGAACTTGAAGTAGACAGGCACGAGAACAAAGTTCAATCAAAAAACAGCCAACTTCCTGTATTTGGAAGTTGGCTGTTTTTTGATGCCTCATTTGTTTCTTTCTTACTGTGGTCTGGGCCCACCTGCTGGCGGATTGCCTCCTCCCGGTGGATTTCCGCCAGGTTGCGGACCGCCACCTGGTCTTGGTCTTTCCCCTTTCTTGGGTTTCTTGGCCTTGGATTCTTTTTGCACTTCCTGCACCTCTTCTTCCGTGGGCTGGATGGCCTTGAAGGTGAACTCGCTGTTGCTGAGGGGTTTCACTAGGTAAGGGGCAGGGGCGGCATCACTAGCCATGCCGTTTTTCTTTTTCTTGACCTTGGCTTTCTGGGTATATCTCAGATAGAGCTGGTTCCATTTCTTCTCCGCCTTCTTTTGGCTGTGGTCGAATATGACTATGCAGGTGCGGTTTCCGGCTCCAGCCTGTTCCAGATAGTCTCTCAACTGGTAGGAGTAGTTCTCGCGGTTGTCGAGAAACCTGCCTTTGTTGGTGAAGTAAACGGAGTCAATCTGTTGTACTGACGTGAAATAGACAGTAGAGTCGTTGAATGATGACGCGAATCCAAAGATGTATGCAGTCCTTGGCTCGTTCTTGGCATGCAACGAAATCGAGCCGATGCCTGCCAGGGCAAGGATTGCCAATGCGATTTTTGTAACTTTCATTTTGTTTCCTTATTCTTGTTTTATTTGCCTCAAGTGCGTTGTGTGTAAGTTATCCCAGAAACGACTTAAGGGTATTGATTTTTTTATTTTTGAGCATTCTTATCGCCTTTTCCTTGATTTGGCGCACTCGCTCCCTTGTGAGGTTGTATTTCGCTCCAATCTCTTCGAGTGTCATTTCTGGCTCGCCGATGCCGTAGAAGGAGCATACCACCATCCTCTCCCTGGCTGGCAGTATCTTGAGCACCCTTTCTATTTCTTCCCGCAAAGACTCCTGCACGAGCTCGCGGTCGGTCGAGGGGGCGTCGCTGTTGGACATCACGTCGAGCAGGCTGCCGTCTTCGCCCTCGGTGAGGGGGGCGTCCATGCTCATATGGCGACCTGGTGCATTCATGGCCTCCGCCACTTTGTCTTCGGGCAGGTCTATGCGGTCGGCCATTTCCGCCACACTGGGCTTGCGCTCGTTTTCCTGTTCGAACTTGCTCAGCTCACGGTTTATCTTGTTCAGGCTTCCCACTTGGTTCAAGGGCAGGCGAACCATCCTGCTTTGTTCGGCGATGGCTTGCAGTATGCTCTGTCGGATCCACCAGACGGCGTACGAGATAAACTTGAATCCTCGTGTTTCGTCAAACTTTTCCGCAGCCTTGATGAGCCCTACGTTCCCTTCGTTGATGAGGTCGGGCAGACTGAGTCCTTGGTTCTGGTATTGCTTGGCCACCGACACTACGAATCGCAGGTTGGCTCTGCACAACCTCTCCAGGGCCTTTCGGTCTCCTTTTCTTATTTTTTGCGCAAGCTCCACTTCCTCGTCTGGGCTGAGGAGCTCTTCATGTGCGATATCTTGTAGATATTTGTCTAACGAAGCAGTAGAACGGCTCGTTATCGACTGTGTAATTTTTAATTGTCTCATAAAGGCAGCAAATTGTTAAGTGATTGCAAAAATACACTTTTTTGTTTATATACCAAAAAAATAGTAGATATTTTTTGAAAAATACCTACTATTTTATTGTTTTTTGGTATAATTGTAGTCCTTGGGAGCTTTTCGCCCCTTAAACTATGACTTCTTTCTTCTGCGCCTCATTCAATATTAATTGTTCTGCAAAGGAACGGCGAAGTATGCCTTCTTGCCAGTTGGCCATACGCCTTGGATGTAGAGCACGGGGTCCTTGCTGGTCGATGCACTCTTCACTGCCTTCTGCAAGTCGTCGAGCGAGCTGATGTTGCTGTCGTTGATGCGCTGGATGATGAATCCGCGTGATACGCCGGCCTCCTTCAAGGCTCCGCTGTTCACCTTCATTACTTCTACACCATACTTGATGTTGAGTTGCTCCTTTTGTGCGCTGGTGATAGGACGGAAGGTTCCTCCCAGCACATCGAGGTCGGCACTCTTGATGACAGAGGTGTTGCCCTGTGCGTTCTTCAGCGTGATGGTCTTGCTGATGCTCTTCTTGTTGCGCAGGTAGGTAATGGTCATCTTGTCGCCTGGGCGCTTGCCGTTGAGGGCCTCCTGGAGCTCGGCCATCTTGGTGACCTTCTTGCCGTCCACCTTGGTGATGACGTCGCCTTCTTTCAGTTCTGCTGCAGCACCGTTGCCGTCTTCGTCAACCTTGGCGATGTAAACGCCTTCGTTGGTGCCGAGGTCCACCTCCTTGCCGTTGTCCTTCTGCGAGTTGATGTAGTTGAGCACATCACCGCCCTGGATGTTCAGCATCACGCGCTGCACGCTGCCGTATTTCTTCAAGTCGTCTACCACCTTGTTCATAATGGAGGTAGGGATGGCGAATCCGTAGCCGGCGTAAGAACCTGTCTGGGAGTAGAGCATGGCGTTGATGCCCACCAGTTCGCCCTGGGTGTTGACCAAGGCACCGCCAGAGTTGCCCTTGTTGATGGCGGCATCGGTCTGGATGAAGCTCTCCACGCCGTTCTGTCCCAGGCTGCGGGCCTTGGCAGAGATGATGCCGGCGGTCACGGTGTTGTTGAGACCGAACGGGTTGCCCACGGCGATGACCCATTCGCCCACTTTTACGTTGTCGCTATTGGCGATGGAAAGGGTAGGCAGGTTCTTGCCGTCCACCTTGATGAGGGCCAGGTC
Organism: Bacteroides fragilis; assembly: GCA_963630065.1. Lineage (GTDB taxonomy): Bacteria > Bacteroidota > Bacteroidia > Bacteroidales > Bacteroidaceae > Prevotella > Prevotella fragilis_A. Next base: position 29,106 of record CAVGLH010000005.1, read on the forward strand.
GGTGGTCTTGTCTGTGCCGATGATGCGTGCCGAGAATTCGCGGTTGTCGTTGAGTGTCACGGTCAGTTCGTCTGCACCTTCCACCACGTGGTTGTTGGTCACGATGTAGCCGTCGCTGCTGATGATGACTCCCGATCCGGTAGCCTCGGTTTTAGGGGTCTGTACCTGCTGCTTGCGTGTGCCGCCCTGGCCTGGGTTGCCGAAGAATCCGAACGGGTCGAAGAATCCACCGAACGGATCATCCTGCACATCGACAGTCTTCACCTTGGAGTTCTGTACATATTTGATGTGTACCACGGCTGGCAGAGCCTTTTCGGCCGCATAGGTCAAGTCTACTGGCTGGCCGGCTGGGGCGGCTGAGGTTGTTGCCGCAGGAGTGGCGTTTACTTTCATAAAAGCACCGGCTGAGAATGCTAGCGAACCTACGCAGAGCACAGCCATTACATAATTAGTCACTTTTTTCATGTCTGTATACTTTTTATTGTTATTACTTTTTCGGTTGCAAATATAGGTTCATTTTTTGAGATAGAGTAAAATATGGAGCAAATTTATCCCGTTTTAACAATTGAATTTAACACTTTAACGGCTATTAAGCATGAAATACTTTATTTTTACAAATATTTGAAACTTATGCAACAATACATAGTTTTGTATATGCAACTAAAAATGCGCCAATGCTGAATAAACCTTAACAAAACGTCCCCTTCCCGGTGAGATGTGGGATAAAAAGTAAAGTGAATGTGCACGTATGTTGATTCTTTTTTGTACTTTTGCATTCGAAAGCAGTGCTCCGGTCTGTCGCTGGCATTTAACGTGCGAGAGGAAAGTCCGGGCAGCATAGGGCATCCCACTTCCGAAAATAGAAGCTATTGGCGACAGTAGGAGCCGGCAGAAGAAAACGACCGCCCGAAACTTATTCCGTAGCGGAGGTGCTTGCATCTACGTGGTGTAGTGTCGGGTAAGGGTGAGAAGGTGGTGTAAGAGACCACCAGCTGGCGGGTGACCGTCAGGCTGTGCCGTCTGGGAGCTGTAAGCTCATGTATACCGCAGATTGAGGGCGGCTCGTCCGAGGCCTTAGGGCGCTGTGGAGGGTAGAGTGCTTGAGCCCAGGGGTGACTCTGGGACTAGATAAATGACAGACGCTTGCGAAATTTATTATTTGCCATGTTAATTTGCAGCAAGTACAGAACTCGGCTTATAGGGGCACTGCTTTCTTTTTTTTTGTTAATTTGATAACCATAGAATTATGAATTTAAGAGAACCTTACAAGCAATATTACGACGACTACGAGCACAGGGTGACAAGCAAGATTGCTAAGTGTGGCAATCTGCCAGGATTCCCCCAATTGGCAGACTATGGCATTGACTCCCAAGACTTCGACGGCTATCTCTTCGACAAGCAGGCCATCATGGATATGGGGGGATCGCAGCGCAGCCAGCTCACGGTGGGAGGAATCATCACGGTATTGCCCTTGCTGGTGCTAGCCTCGTTTCCCGACGACAGTTACATCTATGGCAAGATGTGGACCACGTTGCTCGCCTTGTTCATCGGGTTGCTGCTGGCATTGTTTGCCTTTGCCCTGTTGAAGGCGGTCATCGCTTGTCGGTTGGCCAAGATGAAGGATGTCAAGATGGAGACGTATATCAAGGCAGTGCTCCGTTTTGAACCCAAGGAATCATAAACAAATCGAGAAAGCCTGGCAAGTGGAATCCACCTGCCAGGCTTTCTTAATATTATATGTATGTGTTGCTATGGCGGCATTATACGATGCCCTGGGCCATCATGGCCTTGGCCACCTTCAGGAAGCCGGCAACGTTGGCACCCTTCACATAGTTTACGTAACCGTCGGCGTCAGTGCCATACTTCACGCAGTTGGCGTGGATGTCGTTCATGATGTCGTGGAGCTTGGCGTCAACCTCCTCGCGAGACCACTTCAAGCGCTCTGAGTTCTGGCTCATCTCAAGACCAGACACTGCCACACCGCCGGCGTTGGCAGCCTTGCCGGGAGCATAGAGAATCTTGGCGTCCTGGAACACCTTGATGGCCTCTGGGGTAGAAGGCATGTTGGCACCCTCGCTCACTGCAATCACGCCGTTGGCGATGAGAGCCTTGGCAGCCTCCTCGTTGATTTCGTTCTGTGTGGCTGATGGGAGGGCGATGTCGGCCTTCTCAAACCAAGGCTTCTGTCCTTCCACATATTTCACGCCATACTTCTCGGCATATTCCTTGATGCGGCCTCGCTCCACGTTCTTGAGCTCCATAATGTAGTCGAGCTTTTCGCGGTCGATGCCGTCTGGGTCGTAGATGTAGCCATTGGAGTCGGAGCAGGTAACGGGCTTGGCACCCAACTCGATCAACTTCTCCATGGTGTACTGAGCCACATTGCCGGAACCAGAAACCAAAACTGTCTTGCCCTTGATGTCGATGTTCTTGGTGGCGAGCATGTTGAGGAGGAAGTAAACGTTGCCGTAACCTGTAGCCTCAGGACGGATGAGCGAACCGCCAAACTCCTGGCCCTTGCCGGTGAGCATGCCCTGGAACTGGTGGGTCAACTTCTTGTACATGCCGAACAAGTAGCCTACCTCGCGGCCGCCTACGCCGATGTCGCCTGCGGGAACGTCTTCGTCTGGGCCGATGTGGCGATAAAGCTCAGTCATGAAAGCCTGGCAGAAACGCATCACCTCAGCGTTGCTCTTGCCGCGTGGAGAGAAGTCTGAACCACCCTTGGCACCGCCCATTGGCAGTGTGGTGAGGGAGTTCTTGAATGTCTGCTCGAAGGCCAAGAACTTCAAGATGCCCAAGTTTACTGACTTGTGGAAACGAAGACCTCCCTTGTAGGGGCCAATCACGTTGTTGTGCTGGATGCGGTATCCCATGTTAGTCTGTACGTTGCCCTTGTCGTCTACCCATGATACACGGAACTCGATGACGCGGTCTGGGATGCAAAGACGCTCGATGAGGTTGGCCTTCTCAAACTCTGGGTGCTTGTTGTACTCTTCCTCGATAGTGCCGAGTACCTGACTAACTGCCTGGATATACTCAGGCTCGTTTGGGAATCTTCTTTGGAGATTCGCAATCACTTCTGATGCTTTCATAATTTTCTTTTATTGGTTTAAATCTTTTTTTTCTTAGTTTGCGCTTGCAAAGTTAAAGAAATTCTTCGAAAAAACAAACAAAAAGAAAGAAAATATTGCCCGTAGGTGTGGAAATGATATTTTTTAACGTTTTAAAAGTCCCCTTGTTCCCCTTGTTGTGTACGTACACCTTATTATAAAAGGAGCTTCCTCCTGTCAAGAGAGGAGTTTCCTCCACAAAGCATATACGCAGGCGATGATCAGATAGAGCAGCAATACCTGTGTGAGGCTGGGATGGATACCTTCGATGCTTGCCCCCGGCAGCTTGCTGATGAACTGGAAGGAGGCGTGGCCTGCCTGCGTGATGCAGACAAGGCACTTGGCCAGCAACTGCATCGGGAAAAGCATGACCGGCGAAAGGAGGGGAACGAGTGACAGTGACAACAGCACTGCCAGCAGGGCGCAGAGGTAGAGCACTCCCGATGCCATGGGGATGGCGATGAAGCTGGTGAGTAGGGAATAGCACGACAGACGCTCGAAGTAGTAGGCAATGACGGGCAGGGTGCCAATTTGCGCTGCCAGGGATATGCAAGCTAGTTGCCATGCCCAGCGTAGGAAAGTACAGCGCGGGGCAATCAGTCTTGACAGTGGGGGATAGAAGAGAAGGATGGATGCCACAGCCAGGAACGACATCTGGAACCCTATGTCGTAGAGGTTGAGGGGATTGAGAAGCAGCATGATGACATAGGCGAATGCCAGCGAATGGAGCGGCATGCAGCCTCGCCTTGCCAACAGGGCAAAGCAGTATAGGCTGAGCATCATGGCCGCTCGCACGGCGCTGGCCGGCATACCGATGAGCACCACGTAGATCCAGATGGCTGAGATGGATAGGACGAGGGGGATTCTGGAATGGCGTTTTCCGCCCATGAGGAGGATGAAAAACTGAAAAATGATGGAGATGTGCACTCCGCTGACAGCCAGGATGTGGCTGGCTCCCGACACGGAATAAGTCTTCTTGGTCTCGGAGTCGAGCTGGTCTTTGTCGCCCAGAGCCATAGCCGAAACCACGGCCAGGTCTTGCTCTTCTATGTGCAGGTCTTTCATCCTCTGTTGCAGCCGTTTTCTGATGTCGGACGAAGCGAGGCTTGCAGTTTCCTGCGCCGACAGCTCCTGATGGGAGATGATGCTTGCCGGTGCTTCCTGCTTGTTCATCTGATGGGAGCAAAGAGCACCTCCCAGAAAGAAAAAACATAGGTACAAAACGACGGATGGCCGCAAGACGGATGGGCAATAGTGGTCTGTTTGTCGTTTCCCTGCTATGTACAGAAATGAAGCTACTCCCCAGACGAGGCAGCCAGCCATGAGCCATGGGTATAATCCCAGGCAGTCATGGCAGTGCTTCGCCGTGATGATGCCGGCCGTCATTACGACACCGGCCATCATGAGGGGCATGGGGCGTAGCTCTTTCATCTGTGAGGGGTGTTTTTTAGGAGCAAGCGTTACTTCTTCCCGAAGAGACTCTTGAAAAATCTCTTCACAACGTTCTCCTTTTTCTGTGGATTCACGATAGGAGTATGCTTGGATTGTTGTGGAGCGGAAGAGGCGGAGTTGTTGCTTGGGCGTGGAGTGGCGTTGCGCTTGTTGTTGTTGCGCGGAGCTTTTTCCTGCTGCTTGCTGTTGTTGTTGCGCGGTGCTTTTTCCTGTTGCTTGCTGTTGTTGTTGCGCGGCGCTTTTTCCTGCTGTCCGTTGTTGTTGCGCGGCGCTTTTTCCTGACGGTCGTTGCCCTTGTTGTTGGGCTTGCGCTTGTGGGCGGTCTGGTCGCGGTCTTTCTGGCGACGGTTCTTGGCGGTGTTCCTCTTCTCCTGGTTCTCTGCCTTGTTGTTGTTCTCGCCCGTGGCGTTGTTGTTGCCTTCGCCCGTTACGGGGTTGTTCTCGGCTTTGATGTTCTCTTTCTTGGCAACGTTTTCTTCCTTGGGGTTGTTGTCCGGGCTGGGCTTTCTGTTCTTGTTGCGCCCGTCGCTGTTTCTGTTCTTGTTTTCGTTGCGTCTGTCGTTGTTTCTTCCGCCCTTTCCGCCTTTGCCGCCCTTTCCGCCGCGGCCGTTGCCCTTCGAAGGCTTGTTGAGCTTGATGTATTCTGGGCCTTCTCCGCATCCCTCGGGCAGAGTCATCTTGTCGACCACCTTTTCCAGGAATCTCTCAATCTGCTGGAACCAGTACATGTCCTGCTCGTTGACGAAGGTGATGGCCACGCCATCGCGGTTGGCTCTTGCGGTACGGCCGATGCGGTGCACGTAGTCCTCGGTGTCGTGGGGCACGTCGTAGTTGATTACCATCTCGATGTCGTCGATGTCGATGCCGCGTGCCACGATGTCGGTGGCCACGAGCACGTCGAGCTGTCCGCTCTTGAACTTGAACATCACGTCGTCGCGCTCTGCCTGCTCCAGGTCGCTGTGCATGGCACCGCACTTGATGCCAGCCTGCTGGAGGGCAGCCGCCAGCTGCTTCACCTTCATCTTGCTGCCGCTGAACACGATGACGCGGTTCAGGTCGCCGGCCTTGAAGATGTCCTTGATGATGGCCATCTTCTGGGTTTCGTAGCATACGTAAGCCTCCTGCTTGATTTTCTCTGCGGGCTTGCTCACGGCGAGCTTGATGGTGACGGGGTTCTTGAGCAGCGTCTTGGCCAGCTCCTCTATCTTGTCGGGCATGGTGGCGGAGAACATGATGGTCTGGCAAGTCTTGGGCAGCTTCGATGCGATGGTCTTGATGTCTTCAGAGAATCCCATGTCGAGCATGCGGTCGGCCTCGTCGAGGATGAAGAAGCTCACCTTGCTCAGGTCTACGTTGCCCAGCGAGATATGGGTGATGAGGCGTCCGGGCGTGGCTATCACCACGTCGGCTCCCATGCGCAGGCTCTTGAGCTCCTGGTCGTAGCGGTTGCCGTCGTTGCCGCCGTATACGGCCACGCTGCTCACGCCCTCCAGATAGTAGCCGAAGCCTTGCATGGCCTGGTCTATCTGCTGTGCCAACTCGCGTGTGGGCGACATGATGACGCAGTTGATGGCGTCGGTGGGGTAGCCTCCGTCGTCGATCTTGCTCAATACGGGCAGCAGGTAGGCGGCGGTCTTGCCGGTGCCGGTCTGTGCCACGCCGAGCACGTCGTTGCCGTTCAATATCTCAGGGATACACTTTTCTTGTACGGGAGTGCAAGTGTCGAAGCGCATGTCGTACAATGCGTCGAGCACGTTGTCATTTAAGTCTAATTCGTCGAAATACATTTTTAATTTAATGTTAAGTGATTTTACCTTGGGGCCTTGCGGTAGCAGAAGTAGGCCACGAAGGCGTAGATGAAGTTGGGCAGCCAGGCCGCCAGAACGGGCGGGAAGTCTGCCTGGATGGCAAAGGTGGCGCATACGGTCTGGAGCATGATGTAGCCGAAGCTGAGCGCCAGTCCGATGCCGAGCGAGAGGCCCATTCCGCCCTTGCGCTTGCGCGAGGAGAGCGACACGCCGATGATGGTGAGGATGAACGAGGCGAAGCTGGAGGCTATTCGCTTGTGGTATTCCACCTCATACTGCACCACGTTGCCCGAGCCGCGGTTCAGCTGCTTGGAGATATAGTCCTTCAGCTCTGGGCTGGTGAAGGTCTCCTGCTGTCCCTTGGAGTACACCAGGTCGGTGGGCTCCATCGTGATGATGGTGTCCTTCTGCGACCCGCTGGTGATAATCTCCTTCATGCCCTGCAGCTTGCGTACCTTCCAGTTGCTGATCTTCCAGTGGAACTTGGAGTCGCTGATCGTGTCATACTGGATGTCCGTCGCCGTGAGGTGGCTCACGAGTTTCTTGTCCTGAAACTTGTCCAGGCAGAAGCCGTAGCCTCTTTTCGTCGTGTTGTCGTAGTGCTGCATGTAGGCTATCACGCCCCTGTCCACCTGCAGCTGCACGTTGTTGGCACTGTTGTTCTTGGTCTTCTTCTTGTACATGTTCTCGAAGTTCTGCCTTACCACCGTTCCGTGGGGGATGATGTAGGCCGAGAGCCCGAACGAGAGGGCGGAGAGCAGCACGCAGGTGATCATGTACGGGCGCAGCAACCGTTTGAACGACACGCCCGAGGCCAGCATGGCGATGATTTCCGAGTTGCCGGCCAGCTTCGAGGTGAAGAGGATGACGGCGATGAACACGAACAGCGCACTGAAGAGGTTGGCGAAGTAGGGCACGAAGTTGGCGTAGTAGTCGAAGATGATGGCGTTGGCCGGGGCGTGGTTCTCCGAGAATTTCGCCAGGTTGTCGTTGAAGTCGAACACGATGGCGATGGAGATGATGAGGGCTATCGAGAAGAAGTAGTAGCCCAGGAACTTCTTCATGATATACCTGTCCAGCCGCTTGAGGTAGCGGAACGGGTTGGCATACCTCAGCACACGAAGGAACCGCAGCCTTCTGCCCATCCTCCTGGAGAAGCGCGACAGTCTCCTTGCCGTCTTCAGTCTGCGGCGGTGTTTCCTTATGTATTTGAAATCTTTCATAATCGTGTTGTGTTGCTCCTGTCTAAATTCTCCTTCCCAATTGGTCGATGATGGAGTTCTTCCATGCCACGAAGTCGCCCTGCTCGATGTGCCTGCGGGCGTCGCCCACGAGCCTCAGGTAGAACGAGAGGTTGTGGATGCTGGCTATCTGCATGGCCAGCAGCTCCTGTGCCTTGAAGAGGTGGTGCAGGTAGGCCTTGGTGGTCACGAGGTCGATTTCGCATCCGTCGGGGTCCACGGGGCTGAAGTCCATCTCCCATTTCTTGTTGCGCATGTTCATCGTTCCGTTGTAGGTGAAGAGCATGGCGTTGCGCCCGTTGCGGGTTGGCATCACGCAGTCGAACATGTCCACTCCCCGCTCTATGGCCTCCAGGATGTTCTGCGGCGTGCCCACTCCCATCAGGTAGCGCGGCTTGTCCTTGGGCAGGATTTCGTTCACCACCTCTATCATCTCGTACATCACCTCGGTGGGCTCTCCCACGGCCAGTCCGCCGATGGCGTTGCCGTCGGCTCCCTTGTCGGCCACATACTTGGCTGCCTCGCGCCTCAGCTCGGGGTAGGTGCAGCCCTGCACGATGGGGAAGAGGCTCTGCCGGTAGCCGTAGAGGGGCTCTGTCTCGTTGAATCGCTTGATGCAGCGGTCCAGCCAGCGCTGGGTGAGCATCAGGCTGTTCCTGGCATACTGGTAGTCGCTCTGTCCCGGCGGGCACTCGTCGAAGGCCATCATGATGTCGGCTCCGATGATGCGCTCCGTGTCCATCACGTTCTCGGGGGTGAAGAAGTGCTTGCTGCCGTCGATGTGCGAGCGGAACTCGCAGCCCTCCTCCTTGAGCTTGCGGATGCCGGTGAGCGAGAACACCTGGAAGCCGCCGCTGTCGGTGAGGATGGGGCGGTCCCAGCCGTTGAACTTGTGCAGTCCGCCGGCCGCCTTGATCACGTCGAGTCCCGGGCGCAGGTAGAGGTGGTAGGTGTTGCCCAGGATGATCTGCGCCATCACTTGCTTCTTGAGCTCCTCGAAGTGCACGCCCTTCACGCTGCCCACGGTGCCCACGGGCATGAAGATGGGGGTCTTGATCTGTCCGTGGTCGGTGGTGATGATGCCGGTGCGTGCGTTGCTGGCCTTATCTGTTGTCTGTAGTTCGAATTTCATTTCTTTTTTGTTGTACCTTAATTAATTAGATGAAGGGAGTGCCTGCATCAGTTGATGGTGAAGTCGACGGGATGGTCCACCTTCTCGCTGGTGAGGGCGAAGTCCCATACGTCGGCCACGTTTTCCACATAGTGGAACTTGATGCCCTTGAGATATTTGGCGGGTATCTCCTGGATGTCCTTCTCGTTGTCCTTGCACAGCAGGATGTCGGTGATGCCCGCGCGCTTGGCGGCGAGTATCTTCTCCTTGATGCCCCCCACGGGCAGCACCTTTCCCCGGAGGGTTATCTCGCCCGTCATGGCCGTGTTCTTGCGCACCTTGCGCTGGGTGAGGGCCGAGGCGATGCTGGTGGCGATGGTGATGCCGGCCGAGGGGCCGTCCTTCGGCGTGGCTCCTTCGGGCACGTGGATGTGTACGTTCCAGTTTTCGAAGATGCGGTAGTCGGCGCCCAGCAGGTCGATGTGCGACTTGACGTATTCCAGGGCTATCACCGCCGATTCCTTCATCACGTCGCCCAGGTTGCCCGTCAGCGTCAGTTTTCCGGCCTTGCCCTTGCTCAGCGAGGTCTCGATGAAGAGTATCTCGCCTCCCACGCTGGTCCATGCCAGTCCGGTCACCACGCCGGCATAGTCGTTGCCCTGGTAGATGTCGCGGTTGAAGGGCGGGTTGCCCAGCAGGTCTTTCACGTCTTGGGTGGTGATGGTGGGGTTGTCGAGCTTTTTGTCGCTGGCCAGCTTGTAGGCCATCTTCCGCAGGCTCTTGTTCACCTGTTTTTTCAGCTGTCTCACGCCGCTTTCCCGGGTGTAGTGCTCGATGATGAACTCCAGGGCCCGCTTGTCGAACCCCACTTGCGGCTCGGCCTTGTCGAGTCCGGTGTTCTCCAGTTCCTTGGGCACGAGGTGGCGCTTGGCTATCTCGATTTTCTCCTCGGTGATGTATCCTCCCACCTCGATGAGCTCCATGCGGTCCAGCAGGGGGCGGGGGATGGAGCTGAGGTCGTTGGCCGTGGCGACGAAGAGCACCTTCGAGAGGTCGTAGTCCATGTCGAGGTAGTTGTCATGGAAGGCGTTGTTCTGCTCGGGGTCCAGCACTTCGAGCAGGGCGGATGACGGGTCGCCGTTGTAGTTGTTCTTCGCCACCTTGTCTATCTCGTCGAGGATGAACACGGGGTTGCTGCTTCCTGCCTTGAGGATGTTCTTGATGATGCGCCCGGGCATGGCTCCCACGTAGGTGCGCCGGTGTCCGCGTATCTCGGCCTCGTCGTGGAGTCCGCCGAGCGAGATGCGCACGTACTTGCGCTTCATGGCTGCGGCGATGCTCTTGCCCAGGCTCGTCTTGCCCACTCCCGGGGGGCCGTAGAGGCAGAGTATCGGGCTCTTCGCCCCGCCGCTCAGGGCTCTCACGGCGAGATATTCCAGTATGCGCTCCTTCACTTTCTCCATGCCGTAGTGGTCGTGGTTCAGTATGCGCTTGGCGCGGCTCAGGCTCAGGTCGTCCTCGGTGCATTCGTTCCAGGGCAGGTCTACCATGGTCTGCAGGAAGTTGATCTGCGTGGAGTAGTCGGGGCTTTGCGGATGGAGCGTGTCGAGCTTGCCCATCTCTTTCTTGAAGGTCTTGGCGGTCTCGTCGCTCCATTTCTTGGCCTTGGCTTTCTCCAGTATCTCCTTCTTTTCCGGGCTTTGCTCGTTTTCTCCCAGCTCGTCCTTGATGTTCTTGATCTGCTGCTTCAGGAAGTATTCCTTCTGCTGCTCGTCGAGGTCGTAGCGGGTCTTCTGGTTGATTTCGGCCTGGATGTGCAGCAGTCTGCATTCCTTGTGCAGTGTCTTGAGGGCGATGAGTATGCGGTCGTTCAGGTTGCCGGCTGCGAGCATCTTCCCCTTGTCTTCCAGGTCGAAGGGCATCAGGCTGCAGATGAAGTTGCACTGCACTCTGGGCTGCGATATCTCCGTGATGGCGTATATTGCGTCGTCGGAAATCATCTCATTGGCGTGGATGTAGCTGGTGGCTTCGGTCACGAATGTCTGGTGCAGGGTGTTGAAGGTCTCGTCGCCCTCGGCGGGCCAGATTTCCGGGAGCCCGTCCACTTTGGCCTCGGGGTAGGGGTTCTGTTGCACCAGCTCTTTCATCTCGCATCGTCCCAAGCCCTGTACGATGACGCTCAGGTCATCGCTGCCGTCGGGCATGTTGATGACTCTCACCAGTTTGGCAAACACGCCCACTTGGAACAGGTCTTCCTGCGTGGGGGTTTCCACCTCCTTGTCTTTCTGGCAGAATGCGCAGAAGATGGCCTCCGGTTCCTTCTCCAGCTTGCGGATGAGGGCCTTGCTTTGCGCCCTGCCCACGATGATGGGGGTCAGCACGGTGGGGAAGAGCATTACGTCGCGTGTGCAAAGTGTAGGATAGATGCCAGACTTCTGCTTCTTGATGAGAGGCATCGCGTCGCCTTCGAAGTCGGCTATCATTTGTATGCGGGTACTTGTTCTGCTGTTCATTTTTTGTTTTAAAAAATCAATTTCCGTGCAAAGGTACTCTTTTTTTTGCGAAAAATGAATCCTCGTATAGATTATTTAATGATATTGGGCGTTTTTCTGCGATATTGTGTGATTTTTTCTGCGTTTTGATGTAATAATCGCCGTGTTTTTGCGTTTTATACGTAAAAGTTAAATGACAATGGCAGATTTTCAATTCAAGCAATTTGGGATAAGGCAAGACCGCTGTGCCATGAAGGTGGGCACCGACGGGGTGTTGCTGGGGGCGTGGGCCGAGGGGGGCGCACGCATCCTCGACATTGGCACGGGCACGGGGCTGGTGGCCTTGATGATGGCGCAGCGGTTTCCCGAGGCACGGGTGGTGGGCATCGACCTGGATGCCGGGGCTTGCGCACAGGCGGGGGAGAATGTGGCCGGCAGCCCTTTCGCCGGCCGGGTAGATGTCGTGCACTGTGCGCTGCAGGAGTATGACGGCGGTTCCACCTTCGACGCCATCGTGAGCAACCCTCCCTTTTTCGTAGACAGTTTGAAGAATCCCGACGGCAAGCGTGCGATGGCGAGGCATGCCGACAGCCTTCCTTTCTGCGACTTGTTCCGGGGGGTTGACAGGCTGCTTTCCGCCGATGGCGTGTTCTCGGCCATCGTGCCCGCAGAAGTGCTCGAACGGTTTGTTGCAGAGTCTTGTGTGTCAGGATTTTTTCTCGTTAGGAAGTGTGGCGTGAAGACGGTGGCGAGGAAGGCTCCGAAGCGTTACCTGCTGAGCTTCGCGAGGCATCGGGCCGGTGTGGCGGACGAGCGTGTTGAGATCATGACCGATTCCGCAGGCAACCGCTCTCCGTGGTATGCTGAAATTACGGAAGAATTCTACCTGTGAGCAATTCACTTTTTCACCTTTTCACTTTTTCACTTTTTCACCTTTCACCTTTATAGGTTTAGCTTCCTCTGCACCAGTTTGCTGAGTGCTTCCACCCGTCGGCTCTGCCGGCGGATGTCCTTGTGGATGTCCTCGCGCACGGTGATGATGTCGTTGAAGAATTCTGCGAAGGCATTCTGGATGACGTTGGGCTTTCTCGCGTTCTTGTCGGCGAAGGGATTCACCACCACCTTGATGCCCTTTTCCTCCAGGTGCACGTCGATGTCGGCCCCGGTCATCACGGGGTCGCCGTCGTAGTGGATCACGCCGGGCTGGCTGCGCGTGATGTGCAGCTTCTTGCAGCGGAACGACTTGATTTTGGAATTCTTGTCGAGTGTCTTGTTGAACATGTCGAAGCTCACCTGCGGAGCCTCTATCACGTCGAACGGCTCCATGATGACCACGTCCATCAGGCCGTCGCTCATGCTGGCCTGGGGCGCGATGTAGGCGTTGTTGCCATACTGCGATGCGTTGGCGCACGAGATGAGGAAGGCCTTGTATTGCTCGGTGCCCGTCTCGTCCTCCAGGGTGTAGGTTTCCGGCTTGTATTTCAGCCCCTCCTTGAGGATGCTCTCCGCATAGCTGATGGGGCCTCGCTTGCCGCTCTCGGCAAACTTCATGCTGACGAAGGCGTCGAAGCCCATTCCGCAGGTGCAGAAGAAGGGGTAGCCGTTGATCACGCCGTAGTCGAGGTCGTGGATTTCGCAGGCGTTGATGACCTCGATGCTCTTTTTCATGTTCATGGGCAGGAGCAGGTGGCGTGCCAGTCCGTTGCCCGAACCGCATGGCAGGATGCCGAGCGCCGTGCCGGAGTGTACCAGCGACCGTGCCACCTCGTTGACGGTTCCGTCGCCGCCCACGGCCACCACGATGTCCACGTGGTTTTCCTTCGCCTCGGTGGCAATCTCCGAGGCGTGTCCCGCTCTTTCAGTCTTCCTGATCTCGTACTCAAAAAGCTCTTTGTCCAATGTCGAATCTATCAGGCTGGGGATAGCGTCCTTGCTGCCCGTGCCCGAAATGGGATTCATGATGAAAAGTATCTTTTTCTTCATTTCTTAGTAAAGAGTTTGTAATTTTTCAGTGCAAAATTAGCAAAAATAGCCCGAAAATCAAGAAATATCCCCTAAAAAAACGCTAAAAGTAAACTTTCTTATGGAAAAAGTTAGGTTTGTTAGTCTTTTTTTGTATCTTTGCAAACTGAAAATGCATACAATCTGAAATGCAATAAGTGAGTAAGTTAAAACAGAAAATAAAGTACACCTATTAATAATGGGACAATTACAAGAAAGATACAAGAATTATCGTGAGCCGCAGAAGTATATGGAAGCCGGTGTGTATCCATATTTCCGCGAGATCACAAGTAAGCAGATGACAGAGGTAACCGACATCGACGGCCACAAGATCCTGATGTTTGGTTCCAATGCTTACCAGGGCTTGACCAACGACCAGCGTGTCATCGACGCAGCCAAGGCCGCCCTCGACAAGTATGGCTCGGGATGTGCAGGAAGCCGATTCCTCAACGGAACCCTCGATTTGCACGTGCAGCTCGAAAAGGAGCTGGCCGAGTTTATGGGTAAGGACGAGACCTTGTGTTTCTCCACGGGCTTCTCTGTGAACCAGGGTGTTCTGGCCTGCGTGGTGGGCCGCAACGACTATGTCATCTGCGACGACCGCGACCATGCCAGCATCGTAGACGGCCGACGCCTCTCGTTCGCCACTCAGCTCCACTACAAGCACAACGATATGGAAGACCTGGAGCGCGTGCTCTCCAAGCTGCCGCAGGAGGCTGTCAAGCTCATCGTGGTAGACGGCGTGTTCTCCATGGAGGGCGATCTGGCCAACCTGCCTGAAATCGTGAAGCTCAAGCACAAGTACAACTGCTCCATCATGGTGGACGAGGCTCATGGCCTTGGCGTGTTTGGCAAGCAGGGCCGTGGCGTGTGCGACCATTTCGGGCTCACCGACGAGGTGGATCTCATCATGGGCACATTCTCCAAGAGTTTGGCTTCCATCGGCGGTTTCATCGCCTCCGACAAGGATACCATCAATTTCCTGCGTCACAACTGCCGCACCTACATCTTCAGTGCTTCCAATACGCCGGCTGCCACGGCTGCTGCGCTTGAGGCACTCCATATCATCCAGAACGAGCCGGAGCGGTTCGAGAACCTCTGGGATGTCACCAACTATGCCTTGAAGCGTTTCCGCGAGGAGGGTTTCGAGATTGGCGAGACAGAGAGCCCCATCATTCCTCTCTATGTGCGTGACGCCGAGAAGACATTCCTCGTCACCAAGGATGCCTACGAGGCTGGTGTGTTCATCAATCCGGTGATTCCTCCGGCATGTGCCCCCCAGGACACACTGGTGCGCTTCGCCCTCATGGCCACGCACACCAAGGACCAGGTGGAGCAGGCTGTGCAGATCTTGAAGAAGATTTTTGTAGAACAAGGCATCATCAAATAGTATGGTGTTTTGATATAGACGGATAAAAAAAACATTGCTTAGGCTATGGGGCGGTTTCTCAAGAGAGAGGCTGCCCCTTTTTTTGGGGGGGGATTAAGTACCCCGAAGTTGTCGCTGATGTAGGAGCTACAGCGCCCTCACTGTACCCACTCGCGCGATAATGAAGTTTCTACCTTCTTTGCGATGGTGCGGCGAGGGCGCCGCACCTCCTATGGGGGCATCTGCTTCGGACAATGCCCGGAAAGGGCAAAAGAGTTCCCTTGGGAGGCGAAAAAGAGTTTTTTCTGAAAAAAATGGGGCAAAAATTTGGTGGAATCAAAAAATGGTTGTACCTTTGCACTCGCAATTCAGAAATGGTGCTTGCGGCAAGGCCGAAAAGCCATATTGAAGAAGAGTCAGCGGGGTGTAGCGCAGCCCGGTAGCGCTCCTGTTTTGGGAACAGGCGGTCGCAGGTTCGAATCCTGTCGCCCCGACTCGGTTTTCTGTGGTTCATAGGTTTTGCGTGATGTGAGCGGGGTGTAGCGCAGCCCGGTAGCGCTCCTGTTTTGGGAACAGGCGGTCGCAGGTTCGAATCCTGTCGCCCCGACTCGGTTTTCTGTGGTTCATAGGTTTTGCGTGATGTGAGCGGGGTGTAGCGCAGCCCGGTAGCGCTCCTGTTTTGGGAACAGGCGGTCGCAGGTTCGAATCCTGTCGCCCCGACTCGGTTTTCTGTGGTTCATAGGTTTTGCGTGATGTGAGCGGGGTGTAGCGCAGCCCGGTAGCGCTCCTGTTTTGGGAACAGGCGGTCGCAGGTTCGAATCCTGTCGCCCCGACTTCAAGAAAGCTAGGAAGAGTAAAGTCTTCTTAGCTTTTTTGGTATACGCACGAAAAGGAAAGGAAAGTTTTAGGATAATATAATATTTTGAAATCATGATTATTACGATTGCGCGCCAGTGTGGATGTGGCGCAGTGAGGGTGGGCAGGTTGCTCGCCGAACACTATGGTATACCTTTCTATACCCGTAAGAATTTGAGGGAGATGGCCGGGCAGCGCGGCGTGCTCGACGAGATGGAGGCTTTCTTCGACGAGCGGCCTGCCGACGAGCTCCTTGTTTCCCTGGCCAGCTTTGGCGAAGAGCCGCATGAGATGAACGAGAAGCCGCTCCGCACGCTCGCCAACATGATTGGCGACGAGAACTGCATCATCATCGGGCGGTGCGGCAACTATATCTTCCGCGAGCGCAAGGACCTTGTGTCGGTGTTCCTCAGCGGAAGCATCGAGTCGCGCATCGCCGAGATTCAGCACGAGCAGGGGCTTTCGGCCCGTGAGGCGAGGGAGTTTGTAGAGCATACGGAGGACTGCCGCGTGGCATTCCACCGCTATTATACCGGCCTGGCCTGGGGCAACGCCGACGATTACGACATCTGTCTCGACACCTCGCGGCTGGGAGCGAAGTCCACCGCCCGGCTGATAGAGCAGTATGTAGAGTCTATATAATTTAATGTAAGAACAGGCATATGAAATTCTTGTTACAGTTTTTGATAATCATAGCCTTCTCCTTCCTGGGAGAGGTGCTCCATTTCTTGCTCCCCCTGCCGATACCCGCCAGCATCTATGGCATCGTGCTGCTCTTCCTGGCCTTGGAGACGAGGCTGGTCAAGGTGAAGGACATCCGCGAGACGAGCAGTTTTCTCATCGCCGTGATGCCCGTGATGTTCATCCCCGCCGCCGTGGGGCTTCTCGACTCCTGGCATGCCCTGGCCGCTCACTGGGCACAGTATGTGGCGGTCACCGTGGTGAGCACCTTCGTGGTGATGGGTGTTTCGGGATGGCTCACTCAGTTTGTCATCCGGCGCGGAAAGGAGGTGGACAGATGACGTCGCTCTTTCATGACTCCGTGTTCTTCGGAGTGTTGGTGAGCCTGGCCTCCTATGGCGTGGGCATGCTGCTGAAGCGCAAGACGGGCTGGTCGCTGATGAACCCTTTGCTCATCTCCATCGTGCTGGTCATCGTCGTGCTGCTCCTCACGGGCGTAGACTACAATACCTATTCGGCCGGGGCCGGCTGCATCAGCTATCTGCTCACCCCCGCCACCATCTGCCTGGCCGTGCCCCTCTACCAGCAGGTGGAGCTGTTGAAGAAGAACTACCGCGCCGTGGTGCTGGGCATCCTGTCGGGTGTGCTGGCCAGTCTCTGCTCGGTGTTGCTGCTGGCGCTGCTGTTCCATTTCAGCCATGCCGACTATGTCACCTTCCTGCCCAAGAGCATCACCACCGCCATCGGCATCGGCGTGAGCGAGGAGCTGGGCGGCCATGTGTCTCTCTCGGTCGTGGTCATCATCGTGACGGGCGTGCTGGGCAACATCTTCGCCGAGAAGTTCCTGAAGCTTCTCCGCATCAGGGAGCCGATAGCCCGGGGCATTGCCATCGGTTGCTCCTCCCATGCGCTGGGCACGGCCAAGGCCATGGAGATGGGCACCATCGAGGGAGCGATGAGCAGCCTGAGCATCGTGGTGTGTGGCGTGATGACGGTGGTTGGAGCCTCGATATTCGCCTTGTTCCTGTAGAAAACTTGCGTGATGACATAATAAAACGTCCCTTTTTCCGTTTTTATAAATATGAAACGGAAAAAGGGATTTTTTTATATACTGACGGGCTTGGGAGCTGCGATGTCGCTCTCGGCCTGCATGGACGGCGAGGATTTCTCCTCGTCGAGGAGCGATGTGCTCTCGTTCTCGGTGGATACGCTGGCCATGGACACTGTCTTTTCCAACGTCTCCACGCCTACCTATGGCTTTTGGGCCTACAACCGTACGGGGCGCTCGCTGAGGTGCTCTTCGGTCAGTCTGCAGGGCGGCAACCAGTATGGCTACCATGTCAATGTCGACGGGTCGGCGCTGGTGGCCTCCGGCGGTTATCGTGTGCAGGACGTAGAGGTGCGCAAGGGCGACAGCATCCGTATTTTCGTGGAGCTTGCCGCGCCCAGCCGGAATGCGGCGGAGCCGCAGTTGGTGAGCGACAACCTGGTGTTCAGGCTGGAGAGTGGGGTGGAGCAGAAGGTGAACCTCAAGGCTTATGCCTGGGATGCCCTGTTGCTTGGCCAGGTGAGGGTGAGCCGTGATTCCACGCTGCGGGAGGAGAAACCCGTGGTGGTGGGCAAGGGCATCGTGGTAGGCGGGGACGCCACGCTCACCATAGCCGCCGGCACGCGCCTTTTCTTCCACGACGGGGCTGGGATCGACGTCTACGGGTCGCTGCGTGTGGAGGGCGAGGCCGGAAAGGAGGTGGTGATGAGGGGCGACAGGCTCGACCGCATGTTCCCCTATCTGCCCTACGACCGGGTGCCCGGCCAGTGGCAGGGCATACGCCTGATGGCTTCGTCGCACGACAACCTGGTGCGCTTCGCCGACATCCATGGGGCCTGCGACGGTATTCTGGCGGAGGGAACGAAGGGGGAGACCGGCACCAAGCTGACGATGCAGGCTGCCACCGTGCACAATTGCCAGGGCTATGGCCTGTGGGCGGATTCCGCCAAGGTGAGGCTGGAGAACTGCCAGCTGTCTAACACGCTCCGCAACTGCATGTATGTGAGAGGGGGTGATGTGGAGCTGAACGGCTGCACGCTCGCCCAGTTTTATCCTTTCGACGCCCAGAGGGGAAGGGCACTCTGCGTGGAGGATTCCACGGGTGCGATTTCTGTGAAAAACTCGCTCGTCACGGGCTGTCAGGCCGACGAGGTGGAGTTGTGGGGCCGTGCCTGGGACGGCGGCAAGGAGGGTGACGGCCTGTTCTCAGGCAGCGTGGTAAGGTCGGAGAGCGACACGACAGATGTGGGCAAGGAGCATTTCCGCCTGGTGGATACCGACAATCTGATATACGACTTCCACCTCTCGGAGCATTCCCCGGCCATAGGGGCGGCCGACGCGGCCAGCCAGCCCGCCACTGACCGCGACGGCAATCCTCGCGGCACCGGCAAGCCAGTGGCGGGATGCTACTCCCTCATATTGGAGTCGACAAACGAGAAGGGCAGCAAGTCCTTGACACTGCCGAAGCAATAGATGCCGTTCTCGCCGTAGAGCAGGATGCGCACGGGGCGCTTGTATCGGTCTTCCATCTCCAGAATCACCTGCCGGCAGGCGCCGCAGGGGGGGATGGGCGACTTGAGGAATCCGTTCTCGTTGCGTGCGGCTATCGCCAGGGTCAGGATGGCCTGCGCGGGATAGTTGCTCTGTGCGGCGAAGATGGCGCTGCGCTCGGCACACAGCCCCGAGGGGAAGGCCGCATTCTCCTGGTTGGCGCCTATCACCACCGTGCCATCTGCCAAGAGGCAGGCGGCACCCACGTTGAAACGACTGTAGGGGGCATACGAATTGGCTGTGGCCTTCTTGGCCTTGCCCACCAACTCTTGCTCCTCGGGGCTCAGCTCTTCCAGCCGGGCCACATGATACTTTATGTTCAGGGTTTCTTCCTTCATAATCAATGCTGTTTAAAAGAATACTTATTCAACTTTCGGAAGTTAGGGGGAGATAGAAGTCTCCTGGGCGAAGCTACAATTTCTTGCTTGAGTGGTACGGCGAGG